>NZ_JAELTK010000019.1:0-77278 GCF_016428765.1 Delftia sp. ASV31 | reverse complement strand
CCCCCCCCCCCCCCCCCCCCCCCCCCCCCCCCCCCCCCCCCCCCCCCCCCCCCCCCCCCCCCCCCCCCCCCTCTCCAACGCTCCGGCGACCCCCCAGATCTACACTGTTCGCATTTCGTCGGCAGCGTCAGACCCCCCCCCCCCCCCCCCCTGTGCGCCATATCACGCTATATCAACTCAATATCGCTGGTCGAAGTGATTTCAGCCGACAGCAGCGAGATCTGTTGCCCTCGTTCGAGAATACGTACGAGATGTATGAAGCTGCTTGCAGCTATCTGGGATCGCGTGGCTTCCGTCAGGCAACGCTTTACGATTGGGAGCGCATCGAAAGTGAGGCGGGGAGATTTTCGCATGAAAATGCCGAGCGCTATCAATATGAGCAGCAGCTTCGCGAATTTCTTCAAAAGGATACCGAGGGTGTGATGGCGGTGGCCTGCAACATGGTCGGCATCGGCTATGCGGCCATCAGTGGCTGCATGACTTGGCCAAATGAAGGCGGGCCAAACTGGATACAGATGAACAAGCGCTCAATGCAGGGCTACTTCGAATGCATTGATGCTGGTATTTTGCCAGTAGAAAAATACTTCGAATATACGCCGGAGGATCTTCGTTTGGTCTATATATTTCAACAATTGCAGACTATGAAGATTGATCGGACTACCTATGAGCAGGCATTTGGCACGGAGGTAGTCCAAGACTATGCGCCCATATGGGATGAACTGGATGCACGGCAATGGATAGAGAAATCTGAGTCTACCATTCGCATGGTGGGTCTGGGGCGGTTCTTGATTCCGATGATTCAATCATTGTTCTCGCATGCCCGCTTGCAGGAGATGCGTATGGGCCGCGATGCAATTCAGGCTGAAGGCAAGCGCTTCATCCAGATTTCAAAAGGTTGACGGCGCATGCAGAAAATCTATGTACCGACCAGGGATGGCCATGTCATCGTGCTGACGCGCATCGGCCCTTCGGAGGGGCCAGTGGTGGCCGTGACGCATGGCACGTTTTCTAACGTCACGTCATGCAAGAGACTAGGTAGATTCCTCGCTTTACAAGGTTATGGCGTTTGGCTGTTTGATTGGCGCGGGCATGGGCTGAATCCGCCAACCACCCACGACTACGACTTAGAAACGGTGGCCGAAGAGGACATTGAAAGCGCTCTCGGAGAGATTCATCGTCAAGAGGGGGGGCGGCGCTTGACGCTCATAGGGCATAGCGGTGGAGGTATCGCCGCTGCCATCTGGGCTGCGCGTCGGCCCGATCGGGCGCATGCGTATCTGGCTGGCCTAGTGCTGCTTGCCGCCCAGGTGACCCATGCGGCGGCAACTTTTGCGTCGTGGGCTGCAATCAAGGGCTACAGGGCCTGGATTGCCCGCAGACAATGGCTTACCGCGAGCGGCATGGTCGGTCCCGAGAGGGAAAGCGCCCGTCTGATGCGCCAGTGGTGCTATTGGAACCTGCAGCGCAAATTCGTCGGTTATGACGGCATGGACTATTTGCGCAGGCTAACCGAGGTTCGTATTCCCGTTCTGGCGCTTGCGGGATCTGCCGACCGTGTGATCGCCCCTTGGCAGGGGTGCGAAGCTCTAGCCAGGGCTTTTGGAGGTAAGGACATCGAATTCCTGCTGTGCGGCAAGGCCACCTGTTTTCAGGAGGACTACAGTCACAGCCGGCTGTTGATGGCGGGCAACGCGCAGTCCGACGTATATCCACGGATCGCGCAGTGGATGAAGCTGAGGATCGGCGCCGCATCATCCTTAGAGCCTGCTCACGGTCTCGCGGGAGACGGAGCGCAGTGCTCCGAGGCGCCTCAATACACTCTTCCACCCTTGTAGACGGCATGCTGGCGGCGCTGCAGCTGCGTGACCTCGGCCATCTTCGACATGGCGGCGCCCGCATGGGCGTGGGTGATGGCCAGGCCCAGGGCGTCGGCGGCATCGGTGCCGGGCAGGCCGGGCAGTTGCAGCAGGCGGCGCACCATTTCCTGGATCTGGCTCTTGGCCGCGCGGCCGTGGCCGGTCATGGCCTTTTTCATCTGCAGTGCCGTGTATTCGGCGACCGGCAGGCCCGCATTGACCAGGGCCGTGAGCGCGGCGCCGCGCGCCTGGCCCAGCAGCAACGTGGACTGGGGGTTGACGTTGACGAAGACGATTTCCACGGCCGAGGTGTCGGGCTGGTAGCGGCTGGCGACTTCCGAGATGCCGTCGAACAGCAGCTTGAGCCGGCCCGGCAGGTCGCCCAGCGCGATGCTGGTGGTGCGGATGGTGCCGCTGGCCACATAGGCCAGGCGGTGGCCGTCGACGTCGATCACGCCGAATCCCGTGGTCTGCAGCCCGGGGTCGATTCCAAGAATGCGCATGGCGTGACTGTAGCCGTTCAGGGGATGACGGCGCTGGGCATTCTTTGCATGACCGTGCGCGTGCGCTGCAGCAGATAGCCGGAGTTGGGCAGCTTCTCGAAGCGTTTGGGCTGGGGCAGCATCACGGCCAGGCGTGCGGCCTCGGCCGCGCTGAGCTGTGAGGCGCTCTTGCGAAAGTAGTGGCGGGCTGCAGCCTCCGCGCCAAATACGCCCTGGCCCCATTCCACGCTGTTGAGGTAGATCTCCAGGATGCGCTGCTTGCTCAGCATCAGTTCCAGCAGCTGGGTCAGCACCAGTTCCTGGCCCTTGCGCAGCAGGCTGCGTTCGCCCGACAGCAGCAGGTTCTTGGCCAGCTGCTGGGTGATGGTGGAGCCACCGTAGATCTTGGGCGCCTTGCCGTTGTCTGCCTTCTGGGCACGGGCTTCGGCGCGCTGGTTGCGCTGCCAAGCCTTCTCGATGGCCTCCCATTGCACCCCGTGGTGTTCGGTGAAGCTGTCATCTTCGGAGGCGATGACGGCGCGCTTGAGCGTGGGCGCGATGCGGTCGTAGGGCAGCCATTGCTGGCTCCAGTGCAGGCCTTCGGAGCTGCGCAGCATCTGCCATGCCTCGGAGCGCTGAAAGGCCGTGGATTCAGGATCGACCACCACCATCAGCGCAATGCGCAGCACAAAGAACAGCTGCAGCAGCAGGCCGGCGCACAGCACCAGCAGCAGGGCGCGTGCCAGGGATTTCATAAAGCGCTCAGCCGCCTTGAGCAATATGGGCGCGCAGCTCGTTCAGCACCTGGGCCGACGGGGGGCGCACGCCGCGCCACAGCGCGAACGATTCGGCCGCCTGCTCCACCAGCATGCCCAGCCCGTCGCGGGCCTGGGCGCCATGGTGCTCGGCCCATTGCAGGAAGCCCTGGGCTGCGGCGCCGTACATCATGTCGTAGGCCAGGCTGCCAGGCCGCAGCACGCGGGCCGGCACGGGCACCTCGGCACCGGCCAGGCTGCTGGCGGTGGCGTTGATGACCACGTCGAAATCCTCATCCACGGCCTGCTGCTCCAGCGCCACCAGTTCCACGCCATGGTGCGCGGCGATGGCGGCATGGCGCTGCACCAGGGCCTGGGCGCGCTCGAAGGTGCGGTTGACCACGGCGATGCGGCGCGGGCGCTCGGCAAGCAGCGAGCCCAGTGCGCCGGCTGCGGCGCCACCCGCGCCCAGCAGCAGCAGGTCGCGCCCAGCCAGCGGCACGCCCGCATTGCGCACGATGTCGGCCACCAGGCCCAGGCCGTCGGTGTTGTCGGCATGGATGCCGTCCGCCGCCAGCACCAGGGTGTTGGCGGCGCCGGCCAGTTGCACGCGCTCGCTGGAGGTGGTGGCCAGCTGTGCGGCTTCCAGCTTGAAGGGCACGGTGACATTGCAGCCGCGCCCGCCTGCCGCGACGAAGCCGCGCACGGCCTCGGCAAAGCCTTGCAGCTCCACATGCTGGCGCTCGTAGTGCAGGTCCTGCCCGCACAGTTCGGCAAAGCGGGCATGGATCCAGGGCGAACGGCTGTGCGCGACGGGGTTGCCCATGACGCAGTAGCGGTCGGAGGAGTTGGCGGCGGAAGTCATGTCGGAAAAGGAGGGTGCGCGAAGACAAGAAGAGGGCGCTACTGCACGGTCGTCTGCAGCGTCTGCTCGCGGGTGAACTTGAAGCGCGAGACCACGGCGATCTGGTCGGCCTTGGCGCGCATGGCGGGGCCGAAATGGCCGAAGGGGCCCGCCGCACGCGCAATGGCCTCGGCCCGGGTGTCCAGCAGACGGTTGCCCGAGCCCTGCACGATCTCGGTGGACAGCACCCGCCCGTCGTGGTTGACGGTGAGGATCATGACCAGCTCGCCGTAGAGTTTCTTGCCGGCCTGCTCGGGGAAGTTTTCCGTGCCCTTGTCCTCGACCTTGCGGCGCAGGCCGTCGTAGTAGATGGCGTAGACGGCTTCGCGCGTGGACGGGCTGATATAGCGCTTCTTGGGGCGGGCGTTTTCCTCGTTGATGCGCTTTTCGATCTCGGCCAGCAGCTTGACCAGCTGCTGGCGCTTTTCCTGCTGGGCCTGCTGCTCCTTGGTCTGCTTGGCCGCCTCGCGCGGGTCCAGCGGCGGCAGGGCCGCGACCTGCTTGCGCAACTGCGTCAGCAAGACGGTCTGCTGCTCCTGCATGGAGTCGATCTGGCGCTGGCGCTCCTCGAAGTCGTCGCCCACGGCCGTGAGTGCCGAGTAGGGCATGGGGCTGGAGGCCCGGCCCTTGTCGGCCTCGCCGCCTCCGGCCAGCGAGGTCTGCGCGATGGCCTGTGCCTTGTCGGGCTGCTCGTTGGCGCGGGCATTGACCAGGATGACTTCCAGCGGCGTGTCCTGGAACACGCGGTCGAAGCGCTCCGGGTCGATGAACCGGAACGAGAACAACCCGGCATGCAGGGCGATGGAAACGCCCAGTGCCAACTGCAGCGTGCTCAGGGAACGGAGGGCGGTAGGCAGTTTCACGTCAGATCTGGGGCAGTTGCTCGGATGTGAGGCAGGTCAGGGCTGGGCGGGGTCGGCCGCCGGTGTGCCATCGGTCTCGTTCATGTCCACGGCGATGGCGATGGGGCCGGCCACGGCTTCCTCGTCATCCTCGGCGCTGTCTTCGGCGCCATCGGCAGCGGCCGCTGCATCGCCATCCAGGCGCTCGATCAGCGTGCCCGAGACATCGAGCGCGATCTCGTCGATCTCGCCCAGGCGCACGCGCACATGGGCGCCGCGCGGCAGGCCGGTGACGCCCAGCACGGGGAAGACCAGGGGCAGGTCATCGGCGCGCACCAGCAGGCCGCCGCCCATGCCTTCCTTGATGACGGTGGCCGTCAGCTCGGTGATGGCGTGCTGCTGCAGGTACTTGAGTGTCCAGAACCGTTCCATGCCGGCCTGGTAGCCGTTGTAGGCGCTGTAGGCACCGTCGAAGCTGCTGATGATGCCGAACAGCTCGGCATCCTTGGGCTTGAACGGCGCGGCCAGGGCGGCGGTCTTGCCGTGGCGTGCGCAGGCAATGATCTGCCACTGGTTGACCAGGTCCACGTAGCGGCGCAGCGGCGAGGTGGCCCAGGCGTAGCTCTTGACGCCGATGCCTGCATGGGGCTGCGCCTTGGTGGACATGCGCACCTTGATGCCGGGCGCCAGGCTGGCCTGGCTGCGGTAGATGCCGGGCACGCCGAGCTCGGCCATCCAGCCGCCCCAGGTGCTGTTGGCCACGATGGCGGCCTCGGCCACGATCAGGTCCAGCGGCGCGCCGCGCTTGCGCACGCTGATCTCCACCTGCTCGTTGCCGCGGGGCTCGGCGCCGCCGTTGCCCACGAGGCGGAAGTTGTAGTCGGGGCGGTTGAAGTTCTCGGGCTTGCCGCGCACCAGTTCGCGCCCGGCCTTCAGGTGCTTGGCCCAGCGCTGCAGGAACGTCAGTTCGGCGCGCTTGCCTTGCAGCACTTCGGGCGTGCCCTCGACCTCGAAGGAGGGGTCGGCCAGCCACTGCTCGGTGACGATGTGGTCCAGCTTGTCATGGCGGAAGTTGACCTGCACGGGCACGCGCTCCAGGCGTGTCTCGCTGGCCGTGGTCTCCAGTGTGGCCTCGTCCACGGTGACGTACAGCGATACGGCGGGGTTGGCGCGGCCTTCGTCCAGCGTGTAGATCTGCACCACCTCGTCGGGCAGCATGGTGATCTTGTAGCCGGGCATGTAGACGGTGGACAGGCGCGAGCGGCCGAGTTGGTCCAGCGGCGTGCCCGGCACGATGGCCAGACCGGGTGCGGCAATGTGGATACCCACGGTGACCGTGCCCGTGCCCAGGCCGCGCACCGACAGCGCATCGTCGATTTCGGTGGTGGCCGAGTCATCGATGGAAAACGCCTGGACTTCGGCCAGCGGCAGGTCGGCCGGTGGCTGGGGTGCCTGCAGGGCCGGGAACTGCGTGCCCTTGGGGAAGTGGTCGAACAGGAAGCGCTTCCAGTGGAACTCGTAGGCCGATTCAATGGCGCCGGCCCTGTGCAGCAGGTCCAGCGGGGCCAGGCGCGTGGCGCGGCTGGCCTCGACCACGGCCTTGTATTCGGCGGCGTTCTTGTCGGGGCGGAACAGGATCTTGTAGAGCTGCTCGCGGATGGGGCCGGGGCATTCGCCGGCGCCCAGTTGCTCGGCCCAGGCCGTGATCTGGGCCTGGATCTGCTTTTTCTTCTCTATGCCGGCCAGCGCCTGCTGCAGGATCTCGGCCGGCGCCTTCTTGAAGCGGCCCTTGCCGGAGCGGCGGAAGTAGTGCGGTGCATCGTAGAGACGGAACAGCGCGCCGGCCTGCTCGGCCAGCGTGGCCTTGTCCGAGAAATAGTCGCGTGCAAGGTCGGCAAAGCCGAATTCCTCCTCGGGGGCGAATTCCCAGGCCAGGTCCAGATCGATCTGGGCGGCCTGCGCCTGCGCCTGGGCGATCAGTTCGGCAGGCGCCGGCTTGTCGAACTTGAGCAGGATGTTGGCCGACTTGACCTTGACCCGTTTGCCCGAGTCCAGCTCCACCTGCGCGGAGGTGTCGGCTTCGGAGAGGATGCGGCCGGCCAGGAACTTGCCGGATTCTTCAAACAATGCGTGCATAGCCCGACATTCTCCCATGCTGCGGCTGGCAGCTGCCGCGCAGTCTTGCGCGGCATCAGGCCAGATTCAGGAACTCGTCCAGCTGAGGCAAGTACTCCTCGAAGTTGCTCAGCGCGTGATCGCCGCCTTCCTGGATGATCTGCAGCGCATGCGGATAGCGTGCGCTCATCTCGCGCCAGTCCAGCACCTCGTCTCCCTCGGCCGCCAGCAGCATTTCGGGAGCGGCCGGTGTCATGTGGCGCGTGTCCAGCGCGCGCAGCTCCTCGATGTATTCGCGGCGGAAGAAGAAACGCTCCTCCGGGTTGTGCCAGGAAGTCTGCTCGCCGATGTACTTTTCAAGATCGCGCGCCGGGTTGACAGCCGGGTTGATCATCACGCTGCGGCAGCGCGCCAGCTGGGCCACCCAGCTGGCGTAGTAGCCGCCCAGCGAGGAGCCGATCACGGCCATGGTCTCGCGCGGCCAGCTGCCGATGCCATCGGCAATGAGGGCAGCCGCTTCGCGCGGGGATGGGGGCAGTTGCGGGCTCCACCAGCGCACATGGGGATGGCGCGTGGCCACATGCTCGGCCAGGCGCCGGGCCTTGTTGGATTGGGGAGAGGAGCGAAAGCCGTGCAGGTACAGCAAATGGGTGGTGGTCATGGCGGGCGCTCTCCTTTGCGTTGCTGGGGCCGGGCGCGGGATGCGGCCCGGACGGCTCATGGCCCATTGTGGCCGCTGCGGCAGGCGGCGCCCAGCAGGGAAGGCCCGGGCCGACAGCTGGATGACAACCGCCTCCGTGGGCAACCCTGCGCCGGGCTCGGCCGCATGCGCCACGGGATAATGGCGGCCCGTGCCCGCGACCGACCATCCCTGTGACCGAATTCGACAAGCCCTCCCTCTGGCAACGTGTTGCCCCGCTGCTGCGGGGCTTTGACTTCTGGTTGCTGCTGTTCGTGGGCATGCTGGCGTCGGCGGGGCTGGTCGCCATGTACTCCTCGGGCTTCGACCACGGCACGCGCTTCACCGACCATGGGCGCAACATGCTGATCGCGGCGGCCATCCTCTTCGTCGTGGCCCAGATTCCCCCGCAGCAGCTCATGAAGGTGGCCGTACCGCTGTACATGCTGGGCGTGGCGCTGCTGGTGGCGGTGGCGCTGTTCGGCATCACCAAGAAGGGGGCGCAGCGCTGGGTCAACGTGGGCGTGGTGATCCAGCCCAGCGAACTGCTGAAGATCGCCACGCCGCTGATGCTGGCCTGGTGGTTCCAGCGCCGCGAGGGCCAGCTGCGCGGCACGGACTTCGTGATCGCCATGGTCCTGCTCCTGGTGCCCGTGGGGCTGATCATGAAGCAGCCCGACCTGGGCACCTCGCTGCTGGTGATGGCCGCAGGCCTGTCCGTGATCTTTTTCGCGGGCCTGCCCTGGAAACTCATCGTGCCGCCCGTGCTCGCCGGCGCCATCGGCATCACGCTCATCGTGCTGTACGAGCCCCAGCTATGCGCCGACGGCGTGCGCTGGCCCGTGCTGCATGAATACCAGCAAACCCGTGTCTGCACCCTGCTGGACCCCACACGCGATCCGCTGGGCAAGGGATTCCACATCATCCAGGGGATGATCGCCATCGGTTCGGGCGGTGTCTGGGGCAAGGGCTTCATGGCGGGCACCCAGACGCACCTGGAGTTCATCCCCGAGCGCACGACCGACTTCATCTTCGCGGCCTATTCCGAGGAGTTCGGACTGGTCGGCAACCTGTTCATCATCGTCTCCTTCCTGCTGCTGGTCTGGCGCGGGCTGGCCATCGCCATCCAGGCCAACTCGCTGTTCGCGCGGCTCATGGCGGCAGCCGTGGCCATGATCTTCTTCACCTATGCCTTCGTGAACATGGGCATGGTCAGCGGCATCCTGCCCGTGGTCGGCGTGCCGCTGCCCTTCATCAGCTATGGCGGCACGGCCATGGTCACGCTGGGGCTGGCGCTGGGCGTGCTGATGTCGGTGGCGCGCTCGCAGCGGCAGCTGCCGGGCGAGGGCGGCGGGCCGCTCTGAATCGCACTTTGCGGCGCCAAAGGCGCCTGCAAATGTCAAAGAGTCTGGATGCCTGCGGTATCGGGCGTCGCATTCCTTCCTGCGATTTGGCTCGGAAAATGAGACGCCAAAAGCGCTGGTTGCTCCCTTTTTGATAGTTTCTGCGGGAGTCTGCTCACTTGCCACCGCCGCCAGGGCAGGCTACAAAGCAGGTGCGGATATGGGCCAGCATGTTCGCCATCCACGCGGATGCATGCCTACGGAATGCCGCTCAGCCTGGTGGAGCGGCATTCCGTTCTTTTTTGTGGGTTGGCAAGCCGCTGGCCGCAGCCGTTGCACGGCGAGGGCATGGCCGGCTCTCTACAATGCGTGAATGATCTCCCGCGAACCCACCATTGAACGCCTGGCCACAGCGCGCCAGTTGCTGCTTGAGCCCTTCGGGCTCGATGAAACCCATCTCGCGCGCGCACTGGCCGAGATCCGCAGCCACCAGGTCGACGACGCCGACCTCTACTTCCAGTACACCCGCGCCGAAGGCTGGAGCCTGGAAGAGGGCATCGTCAAGACCGGCAGCTTCAGCATCGACCAGGGCGTGGGCGTGCGTGCGGTCAGTGGCGAGAAGACGGCATTTGCCTATTCCGACGATATTTCCGAAGCCTCGCTGCTGGATGCCGCGCGCACCGTGCGCTCCATCTCGGGCGCGGCCCAGAGCAAGCGCGTGCGCGCCAATGCTCCCAAGATTGCGCAAAGCCGCTCGCTGTATCCCGGCCTGGACCCCATCGCCACGCTGGACAGCACGGCCAAGGTCGAGCTGCTGGGCAAGGTCGAGAAACTGGCCCGCGCCAAGGACCCGCGCGTGGTTCAGGTCATGGCCGGCCTGGCCAGCGAGTACGACGTGGTGCTGGTGGCCCGTGCCGATGGCACGCTGGCGGCCGACGTGCGGCCGCTGGTGCGCCTGTCGGTTACCGTGATCGCCGAGCAAAAGGGCCGGCGTGAGGTGGGCTCTGCCGGCGGCGGTGGCCGTTTCGGGCTGGCCTATTTCAGCGACGAGCAGATCACCCAGTACGTGGACGAGGCCGTGAGCGCGGCCCTCACCAACCTGGAATCCCGCCCCGCGCCGGCTGGCGAGATGACCGTGGTGCTTGGCCCCGGCTGGCCTGGCGTGCTGCTGCACGAAGCCGTGGGACACGGTCTGGAAGGCGACTTCAACCGCAAGGGCGCCAGCGCCTTCAGCGGCCGCATCGGCCAGCGCGTGGCTGCCAAGGGCGTCACCGTGCTGGATGACGGCACGCTGGCCGATCGCCGCGGCTCGCTCAACGTCGATGACGAAGGCTGCACCAGCCAGAGCAATGTGCTGATCGAGGACGGCATCCTCAAGGGCTACATCCAGGACGCGATGAATGCCCGCCTGATGGGCGTCAAGCCCACGGGCAACGGCCGCCGCGAAAGCTATGCCCACATTCCCATGCCGCGCATGACCAACACCTACATGCTCGGTGGCGACCGGGAGCCGCAGGAAATCGTGGCCTCGATCAAGAAGGGCCTGTACGCCACCAACTTCGGCGGCGGCCAGGTCGATATCACCAGCGGCAAGTTCGTGTTCTCCGCCAGCGAGGCCTATTGGGTCGAGAACGGCAAGATCCAGTACCCCGTCAAGGGCGCGACCATCGTGGGCAGCGGCCCGGAATCGCTCAAGCACATCACCATGATCGGCAACGACATGCGCCTGGACAGCGGCGTTGGCACGTGCGGCAAGGAAGGCCAGAGCGTGCCTGTGGGCGTGGGCCAGCCCACGCTGCGCATCGACGGCCTGACGGTGGGCGGCACGGCCTGACGGTCCCATGCCCGCGCCCTGCACGGCAGGCCGGGCCCTGTCCTGCCTGACGCGGCCCGCCGCGTTCGGTGGGCGCCGCCCGGCGCCGATTCCATGACCCAGCTTTCCTTTTCCTCCCGGCCAGGCCCGCGGACCTCCGTCCATCCCCTGCGCAGCCTGCCGAAGCAATGGCGTGCCTGGGCCGGCGAGTCGCGGCTGAGCCGCTTCTGGCAGCATGAGCTGATCGTGGGCGACCTGCAGCCCATGCACCAGCAACTGGCCTTGCTGGCCGTCGCGCTGGACGAGTCCGTACGCGTGCGCTATGCGGGCAGCCCGCGCCCCGCGGTCGAAGACGCCATACAGCAGCTTGACCTGGCGGTGCTGGACCACCAGCACTTTCTCACCACGCTGGCCACGGGCTGGCATGCCCTCTACGAATTTCCTGCCTACCAGCGTCTGCTCAAAGGCTTCAGGGAGGCCGTCCACGCCTGGCAGCAGTCCGTGCTGGTGGGCGATGCCCAGGAGCCCGAGCACTTCCGCCGCTGCGAGCGCCTGGGCTGGCGTCTGCTGGGCGATGCATGCCTGCTGACGGACATGTTTGCCGAATCCGCCGCCGTGGCCGGCGAAGCCGATGTGACTGCCATCCTGTCTGGTTACAAGGCGCGCCGATGGCAACCCTTGAGTGCCGTGCGCCGGGCCCTGCGCAGGCTGCGTGACGCGTTGCTGCGGCGTTGATCGCGCCCTTGCGTGACGCGCAGATGCATCATTTCCCGGGGTTTGCACGTTTTCATGGCTGATTGCAATAAAACTGCATGGCATCGTGATTTTCTGCATATTCCTGAAGAATTTTTGCGTGAAACTTAGAAAAAAGCAGTTTTATTGCGTCAATGATTTTGTGCTTCCTCTCTGTGGCACGGTGAAGGGCAGCTTCCCCGCCCTCATGTCCATGTTGCACTGCGAAAAATGACTGTGCTACATTCGATCCCCATGCAAGCCCGTGCCTCCTTCTACTTTTACTTTTGGTTCTCCTCCCCGGCGGAAGAGAGGTAAGCGCGCGCACCCGAACAAACCTCCCTCAAAACCGCCGAAGCTGTAAAGCCCGGCGGTTTTTTGTTTTTCCCTCCCGATTCTTCGCTCCGTTTTCCACGATCCATCTTTCCTCACGAAAGCAAGCAATGACTGCTCATCAAGCTTCCCTCGCCGATTCCTGGTATCGCGGCGGTTCCCAAAAGACTGGCCAAACCGACGACGCACGTATCAAGGACATCACCGTGTTGCCCCCTCCCGAGCACCTCATTCGCTTCTTCCCCATCCGCGGTACGGCCGTCGAAACCCTGATCGGCGACACCCGCCGCACCATCCACAACATCATGGCTGGCGAGGATGACCGCCTGCTGGTCATCGTCGGCCCCTGCTCCATCCACGATCCGGCGGCCGCCATCGAGTACGCACGCCGCCTGGCGCCCATACGCGAGCAGTACAAGGACACGCTGGAGATCGTGATGCGCGTGTACTTCGAAAAGCCGCGCACCACCGTGGGCTGGAAGGGTTTGATCAACGATCCCTACCTGGACCAGAGCTACCGCATCGACGAAGGCCTGCGCATTGCGCGGCAACTGCTGATCGACATCAACCGCCTGGGCGTGCCGGCCGCCAGCGAGTTCCTGGACGTGATCTCGCCCCAGTACATCGCCGATCTGATCAGCTGGGGCGCCATCGGTGCGCGTACCACGGAAAGCCAGGTCCACCGTGAACTGGCCTCGGGCATCTCGGCGCCCATCGGCTTCAAGAACGGCACGGACGGCAACATCCGCATCGCCACCGACGCCATCCAGTCGGCCAGCCGCGGCCACCACTTCCTGTCCGTGCACAAGAATGGCCAGGTTGCCATCGTGAACACGGCGGGCAACCAGGATTGCCACGTCATCCTGCGCGGCGGCAAGACCCCCAACTACGACGCGGCCAACGTGGCCGCTGCCTGCGAGGATCTGGAAAAGGCCGGCCTGCCTCCCACGCTGATGGTGGACTGCAGCCACGCCAACAGCTCCAAGCAGCACGAGCGCCAAAAGGATGTGGCACGCGACATCGCCGGACAGATCAGCGGCGGTTCGCGCAGCGTCTTCGGCGTGATGATCGAAGGCCATCTCGTGGGCGGCGCCCAGAAGTTCACGCCCGGCAAGGATGAGGTGGCTGCGCTGACCTATGGCCAGAGCATCACCGATGCCTGCCTGGGCTGGGATGATTCCCTGGCAACGCTGGCCGAGCTGTCCGACGCCGTGCAGCAGCGCCGCGTCAAGCATCCCGAGCCGGCTGCGGCCCTGGTTGCTGCCTGAGCCGGAAAAGAAAACGGGGCATGCATGCCCCGTTTTTTCCATGTCCCGGTTTTCTTGTTCAGTGTGGCGGCGTGGCGTCCGGCGGGGTCAGTCCGCCCTGGTTCAGCGTGTCGTCAATGCCCAGCAGCAGGACCAGCAACCGGCGCTTGTCGAATGCCACGGGCTGGCTCCATTCATGCTCGGCCAGTGGATGCACATGGCTTTGGCAGGGCAATTGGCCGCGGGCATCGACCACGGCACGCAGCCGGGGCAGGAAAACCCACTGCAGCCATTCCTGCAGCTTGAGCGTGTCGTACATGAACGGCATGGTCGATGCCATGGCCTCAGGGCTGGGCGCCACGGCCGACCAGAGGCTCTGGCTGCGCAACTCGTCTTCGAGTTGCTGCAACTGGTCGAGCAGTTTCTGGTGCGTGGTGTCGGTTGCCATGCGGTGAGGTCCATAAAAAAACGGGGCTAAATCTGTCGGGCATTGTACGTTTGCACCTTTGGGCAGGCGCTGGCAGGCCTTGAAACACCTGCTGGCGGCAGTGCCGGCTCCAGCGCCGGTGCCAGTCTCTGGCACTTGAGGCATGTCAGCTTGCCCGGGGTGTGGAAAAGGCGCTTGCGGTTAAGCTCAGGGCATGAGTGACAGCCCTGTCTGCATGAGCAGGCACAGGGCCGTATCCCGTAATGAAGAGAGGAGTTCCATGCGCAGCGAAGTGATTGTGGTGTTGGATGCCGGACAAGAGTACCGCACGGACACCAGCGGGCTCACCCCCATGAGTTCCGATGAAGGACGGCATTGGCTGGACCAGCAGTTCATCTCCATGGACTGCGAACCCCTGCGCGCCAGCGGCAAGGTTCTGCTGGCCGACAAGCTGGTGGTGGTGGCGCGTGCGGCGCGTTCGCGCTCCGGGCTGTTCGACGACGAGCAATGGCGCAACAGCTATGCCGTGGCCGCCCAGGCCGTGCTGTCCAAGCCGCTGATCCGTGTCGATGTGCCGGCCATGTCCATCAGTTACTGACGACGGACAGATAGCGATACAGCAAAGAAGCCTGGGCATGACCCGGGCTTCTTTCATTGGGGGCTGTGCCCGGTTCAGCCTGCGGCTTGCAGCGCCGCCAGCAGCTTGGGGTGAATGCCGCCGAAGCCGCCATTGCTCATGCACACCACGTGGTCACCGGGGCGGGCGGCTGCGCGGATCTGCCCGATCAGCGTATCGATGTCGGCAGCCACCTGCGCCTTGTGGCCGGCTCCCACGCCCAGGGGGCGCAGCGCCTCGGCAGCATCCCAGTCCAGGCCGGCCGTGTGGCAGAACACCAGATCGGCGCTTTCCAGGGCCCAGGGCAGTTGCGACTTCATGGTGCCCAGCTTCATGGTGTTGCTGCGCGGCTCGAACACCGCCAGGATGCGTGCCTGGCTGCCGAGCTTGCGGCGCAGGCCGTCCAGCGTGGTGCGGATGGCCGTGGGATGGTGGGCGAAGTCGTCGTAGACGGACACGCCACCCGCCATGCCGCGCAGCTCCATGCGTCGCTTGACGTTCTGAAAGCGCGCAAGCGCTTCGCAGGCCTGCGCCGGCGTCACGCCCACATGCTCGGCCGCTGCAATGGCGGCCAGCGCATTGAGCTGGTTGTGCTCCCCGGTCAGTGCCCATTCCAGGCGTGCGACCTTGTGGCCACGGTGCAGCACGTCGAAGGCGCCGGGATCGCCCTGGGCACTGAAATCGCTGACCACCGCACCGAAGCTGGAGACCTCGCTCCAGCAGCCCTGGTGCAGCACGCGGGTGATGCTTTCCTCTATGCCGTTGACCACCAGCCGCCCGGAGGCGGGAACGGTGCGCACGAGATGGTGGAACTGGCGTTCGATGGCGCCGAGGTCCTCGAAGATGTCGGCGTGGTCGAACTCCAGGTTGTTGAGCACGGCCGTGCGCGGGCGGTAGTGCACGAACTTGCTGCGTTTGTCGAAGAAGGCCGTGTCGTATTCATCGGCCTCGATGACGAAGACGGGCTCCGCGCCGGCCGGCCCCTGACCTGGCGTCGGGCGGCTGGATGCGCCCAGGCGGGCCGAAACGCCGAAGTCCAGCGGCACGCCGCCGACCAGAAAGCCCGGAGCCAGGCCTGCGCATTCGAGAATCCAGGCCAGCATCGACGTCGTGGTCGTCTTGCCGTGGGTGCCGGCCACGGCCAGCACATGGCGCGGGCAGGACGGATGGTGCAGCACCTGTTCGCAAAGCCATTGCGGACCGCTGGTGTAGGGGGCGCCGCTTTCAAGAATCGCCTCCATCAGCGGGAACTTGGGGCTGCCGTCGGGCAGCCGCGCGCGGCTGACCACGTTGCCCACGACATACATGTCGGGTTGCAGGGCCATCTGGTCGGCGCCGTAGCCCTCGATCAGGTCGATGCCCAGTGCACGCAACTGATCGCTCATCGGCGGATAGACGCCGGCGTCGCAGCCTGTGACGCGGTGCCCAGCCTCGCGCGCCAGTGCGGCCAGTCCGCCCATGAAGGTGCCGCAGATGCCCAGAATATGTATGTGCATGGCCGGGCATTCTACGGTTGCCGTCATGTCCGGGAGGGCTGTCCTGCAAAAACAGGAGCTTGCGGCCCAGCAGGCACCGGGTCCCGGAAACACAAGGTTGCGAAATCGCCGGTGCAAGGCGCTGGCGGGAACGTGCAAAGCCCGTCTGCGGCCGGCGGTGCCGTGGCTTGGGTCACAATGGCCCGGGGCCCTCCGCAGGGAAGGCCTCTTATATATATGTAGGGATACAGCGGATCGGAAAGCCATGGACCAAGCCACTGCCGAAATTGCCCAGACCGCGGCCCGCCTCGTGGTCGAGGAAGGGCTGGAATGGGGGGCTGCCAAGCACCGCGCACTTCGCCAACTGGGGCTGCCCGCGCGCACCGCGCTGCCGGGTAACGACCTGGTGGAAGAGGCCGTGCGCGAATACATTGCCCTGTTCTGCGCCGACACCCAGCCCCAGGAACTGCAGGCCCTGCGCGAACTGGCCCTGCAATGGATGGACCGCCTGGCCGAGTTCCGGCCCCATCTGGCCGGCGCCGTCTGGCGCGGCACAGCCACCCGCCTGTCCGATATTTACCTGCAGCTGTTCTGCGACGACCCCAAGTCGGCCGAGATCGCGCTGATCAACCAGCATGTGGAGTACGAGCCCAGCACCGTCACCGGCTTTACGGGGCAGGCCGTGGAGGCCTTGAGCATCCACGCCTTCTGCCGCCCTTTGAACGAGTCCGTGGGCGTGCATCTGCTGGTGTATGACCATGATGATCTGCGTGGCGCACTCAAGCCCGACGGCCAGGGGCGCAGCCCGCGCGGCAGCGCCGAGGCGCTGCGCAGGCTGTTGGATCAGGATGAAGAGGAGGCCGACCGTGGCTGATTCAGTGGATGCAGGGCAAAACACATCTTCCCGCCGCCGTTGGCTGATGGGCGGCGTTGCCGCCGCCGCGGGCCTGGGTGGGGCAGGGTTTGCGTGGTGGCGTTTTCAGCCGCACGCCATGGATGCCAGTGCCGAAGAGCAGCTGTGGCAGCAGCGCTTCATCACGCCCGATGGCTCGGCCATGACGCTGTCGCGCTGGCGCGGCAAGCCGGTGCTGGTCAATTTCTGGGCCACCTGGTGCCCGCCCTGCGTGCGCGAGCTGCCCATGCTCGATGCCTTCTCGGCGCGCCAAAACCAACATGGTATTCAGGTCATTGGCCTGGCCGTGGACAAGCCGGAGGCCGTGCAGCGCTTCCTGGGTCGCACACCCCTGCGTTTCCCTGTGGCGCTGGCGGTGGAAGGCGGTCTGGGCCTGACCCGCTCGCTGGGCAATCTGCAGGGCGGACTGCCCTTCACCGTGCTGCTCGGCGAAGATGGCATGGTGCAGCAACGTAAAATAGGTGAGCTTACTACCGAAGATCTGGCTTCCTGGAGCGCAAAAGGCTGATTTTTCGCATCGTCGAAGCTGTGAAAGCTCAGGAAATGCCCTGAATTCCATGGCGACGTTGATGAAAAATATGCCTCAAAGCACGCAGAAGGGCGAAATTGGAGTAAATTCGCGCCCTATTTAGTTGTTAGCCGCTGGAGCTCCCATGGATTTGCGAAAACTCAAGACCCTCATTGATCTGGTGTCCGAATCGAACGTGTCGGAACTGGAGATCACCGAAGCAGAGGGCAAGGTCCGGATCGTCAAGAGCGAAGGCGCCGTGGTGCAGCACTATGTGGCAGCGCCCATGCAGGCTCCCATGGCCGCGCCGATGGCGGCACCCGTCGCCGCTGCCCCCGCAGCGCCCGTGGCGGCACCGGCCGAGGCAGCCGTCTCCGGCCACGTGGTGAAGTCGCCCATGGTCGGCACCTTCTACCGCGCCTCCAGCCCTGGCGGCAAGCCCTTCGTGGAAGTGGGCAACCAGGTCAAGGAAGGCGAGACCATCTGCATCATCGAGGCGATGAAGATTCTCAACGAGATCGAAGCCGACAAGAGCGGCACGATCACGCGCATCCTGGGCGAAAACGGCCAGGCGGTAGAGTACGGCCAGCCCCTGTTCGTGATCGAGTAACCTGCAGGCGAGCGATGCCGCAAGCGGCACGACGCCCTGGCGCGAACGCATGCCGCGGCGCGACAGAGCAATTGGCTCAACTGACGGCTTCGGCCTGCGTACCGGCGCAGGCACCAAGTCGCGAGGACCTTCATGTTTAAGAAAATTTTGGTTGCCAACCGGGGCGAGATTGCCCTGCGCATCCAGCGCGCCTGCCGTGAACTGGGCATCAAGGCGGTGATGGTGTATTCCGAGGCCGACCGTGACGCAAAGTACGTCAAGCTGGCCGATGAGGCCGTGTGCATCGGCCCCGCGCCTTCGCCGCTGAGCTACCTCAACATGCCGGCCATCATCTCGGCCGCCGAGGTGACCGACGCCGAGGCCATCCACCCCGGCTACGGCTTTCTCAGCGAGAACGCCGACTTTGCCGAGCGCGTGGAAAAGAGCGGTTTCACCTTCATCGGCCCCACGCCCGAGAACATCCGCACCATGGGTGACAAGGTCTCGGCCAAGCAGGCCATGATCAAGGCGGGCGTCCCCTGCGTGCCCGGCTCGGATGGCGAGCTGCCTGACGATCCCGTGCAGATCCGCCGCATCGCCAAGGCCGTGGGCTATCCGGTGATCATCAAGGCCGCAGGCGGCGGCGGTGGCCGTGGCATGCGCGTGGTGCATACCGAGGCGGCGCTGATCAATGCCGTGCAGATGACCAAGGCCGAGGCCGGTGCGGCCTTCGGCAATCCTGCCGTCTACATGGAAAAGTTCCTGCAGAACCCGCGCCATGTGGAAATCCAGATCCTGGCGGACAACCACCGCAACGCGGTCTACCTGGGCGAGCGCGACTGCTCCATGCAGCGCCGCCACCAGAAGGTCATCGAGGAAGCACCGGCTCCGGGCATTCCGCGCCGCCTGGTCGAGAAGATCGGCGAGCGCTGCGCCGCTGCCTGCAAGAAGCTGGGCTACCGTGGCGCCGGCACCTTCGAGTTCCTCTTTGAAAACGGCGAGTTCTACTTCATCGAGATGAACACCCGCGTGCAGGTGGAGCATCCGGTGACCGAACTGATCACGGGCGTGGACATCGTGCGCACCCAGATCATGGTGGCCGCAGGCGAGAAGCTGCCCTTCACCCAGCGCCAGATCAATGCCCAGCTCAAGGGCCATGCGATCGAGTGCCGCGTGAATGCCGAGGATCCCTACAACTTCATGCCGTCGCCGGGCCGCATCACCATGTGGCATGCCCCCGGTGGCCCCGGCGTGCGCGTGGACTCGCACGTCTACAACAACTACTTCGTGCCGCCGAACTACGACTCCATGATCGGCAAGATCATCGTCCACGGCGACACGCGCGAGCAGGCGCTGGCGCGCATGCGCACGGCGCTGCTGGAGACCGTGGTCGAAGGCATCAAGACCAATATCCCGCTGCATCAGGATCTGATGGTGGACGCCAAGTTCATGGAAGGCGGCACCAACATCCATTACCTGGAAGAGTGGCTGGCGCACCGCAACGCCAACAAGCGTTGAGCAGGTCGCCTGATTGACCCTGCATGCTGGCCCCCGGCGACGGCGGCCAGCATTTTCATTTATTGCATAGAAAAGGATGGGCCCATGTTCGAGTTGAGCCTGCTGTGCCCGGAAGACCGGGTTGAGACCGTCAGCGATGCGCTGGATGCGCTGGACGCCCTGAGCGTATCGGTGGAGGATGCCGACGCGCAGACCGAGGCCGAGCAAGCCCTGTTCGGCGAGCCCGGCATGCCGCCGCCCAAGGACGGCTGGCAGCGCAGCCGCCTGGTGGCGCTGTTCCCCTCGCAGCAAGCGGCCGAAGAGGCGCGTGATCTGCTGCTGCCCCAGGACTTCTTCGAGGGCTGCAGCATCATCGCCGTCAAGCAGGTGCCGGAGCAGGACTGGGTGCGCCTGACGCAGTCGCAGTTCGCCCCGGTGGACATCACGCCCGAATTCTGGATTGTTCCCACCTGGCACGAGCTGCCGCCCGAGGCGCGCGTGAGCATCCGCCTGGACCCGGGCCTGGCCTTTGGCACGGGCACGCACCCGACCACGCGCATGTGCCTGCGCTGGATCGCCCGCCAGCCGCAAGGCAGTCTTGGCCGCACGCTGGACTACGGCTGCGGCTCGGGCATCCTGGCCATTGGCGCGGCCAAGTTCGGTGCCACCGACATCGACGCGGTGGACATCGACCCGGCAGCCGTGGAGTCCACGCGCTACAACGCCGATGCCAACGCCGTGCAACTGAAGGCGGGCCTGCCCGATGCCGGCAACGGCGAGTACCGCACCGTGCTGGCCAACATCCTGGCCACGCCGCTCAAGGTGCTGGCGCCGCTGCTGTGCGGTCGCGTGGCAGCAGGTGGAAGTCTGGTGCTGGCCGGTATCCTGGAGCGCCAGGCCGACGAGCTCAAGGAAGCCTATGCGCCGTACCTGGCGCTGGAAGTGGCCGACAGCGAAGATGGCTGGATACTGATGACCGCGCGCCGCGCGGCCTGATTTCCGGCCCGAGTCCCCGCGCGGCTGCCGCCTTCGTGGCGCGGGCCGCGAGCAGCTGCCTACAATCGATCGCTGATGAGCCAAGTCACCCGCTGTCCTGCCTGTGGAACCCGCTTCAAAGTGGTGGCCGACCAGCTGCGAATTTCGCAGGGGTGGGTGCGCTGCGGCGTCTGCCATGAAGTGTTCGATGCCTCCGAGGATCTGCAGCCCCTGCCCACGGCACCTGTGAACGCGGCCGGCACCTCGGTGGCCGGCACTCCGGTGGCCGGCGGGGCATCGCACAACCCGGCCGAATTCGAGGACGATGACATCCGCGAATTCAGGGAATCCATGTGGCTGCCGACGGCGCCGAGCGGATTGCCGGGGCGGGGCGCATCGGGGCCTGCTGCATCTGTTGCACCCTCTGTGCCTGCCGCACCTGTTGCACCTGCCGCACCTGCGGTATCCACCGCAACCACGGCTGCGGCTGCCAGGGCCGAGCCTTCGCCGTCCATGCCGCCGGCCGAGATGCCGACTCCTGAGGCTCCGCCTCCGTCCCCCGTGACCGCGAAGGACCCCTCCGCCAGCGCCGCCGAAGAGTCGGGCAGCGCGCTGCCTGGAGCGTCGCTGGTGGACGAGATCCTGGCTGCGTCCCGGGCAGCGCCGAAGTCCCCGCCCGCCGCCCAGGCCGAGCAGGCCGAGCAGGCCGTTGACGGCCTGCTCGGCCCCGAGCCTGACACTGCGGCTCCTGTGCCCGCACCGGCAAAGGATGAGGAAGGCGCGCCGTTCACACGGCCCCATAAGCCATCCGACAAGCCATCCGACAAGTCGTCCGATGCGCCTGCGCCGTCCGTGCCAACCGGCCTGCTGCGGGAATCGGAGCCGCAGGCGCAGGCCTCCGTGCCTTCGCCGGAGTTCTCCCGCTGGCCGGACAGCGATGGCGAAGGCAGCGGTGAGGCTGCGGCCGCGCTGCCCGAGGCCGAGCCCGGCTTTGTGCGCCAGGCGCGGCGCAAGGCCTTCTGGCGCCGGCCTGCTGTGCGCGTGGCGCTTGTGCTGGGCAGCCTGCTGGGCGTGGGCGCCTTGGCAGGCCAGGTCATGTGGGGCCAGCGCGATGCGCTGGCCGTGCAGCATCCTTCGCTGGCGCCCGCGCTGCAGGCCCTGTGCGCCATGGCGGGCTGCGAGCTGCAGCCACGCCGCCAGATCGGCGACGTGGTGATCGGCAGTTCGGGCTTTCGGCAGTTGCCGCGCAGCGGCCAGTACCAGTGGAGCCTGAGCCTGGAGAACCGTTCCGACTTCCCCGTGGCCATGCCCGCTGTCGAACTCACGCTCACCGATGCCCAGGACAAGCTGCTGCTGCGGCGCGTGATCCGGCTTGACCAGTTCGGCGCGCCCGCGCAGATCGAGGGCCATGGCGAGTGGAGCGTGACGGCCCCGGTCGAAGTGCAAGGCCTGGAGGCGGCCGTGGCCGGCTATCGCGCCCTGGTTTTTTATCCCTGAATCCCCCTGACTTTTCAAGAAAGCCGAGACACACCATGGCCGCTCTCATCTGCGGATCGCTTGCGTTCGACAACATCATGACCTTCGAGGGAAGGTTTGCCGACCAGATCCTGCCTGACCAGTTGCACATCCTCAATGTGTCCTTCCTGGTGCCCACGCTGCGCCGCGATTTCGGCGGCTGCGCCGGCAACATCGCCTACGCCCTGCGCTTGCTGGGCGGCGATGCCTGGCCCATGGCCATGGTGGGCAGCGACGGCGCCGACTATGTGCAGCGCCTCGACGAACTGGGCGTGCAGACCGCGCACATCGGCCAGCTGCAGGACACGCACACGGCCCAGTGCATGATCATGACGGACCGTGACAACAACCAGATCACGGCCTTCCACCCGGGCGCCATGATGCAGGCCCACGGCAACCGCATCACGCCAGAGCTCAAGGAGCAGGTGCGCGTGGGCATCATCGCGCCCGATGGCCGCCAGGCCATGCTCGAGCATGCCCAGCAGTTCAAGGCGGCCGGCATTCCCTTTGTGTTCGATCCGGGCCAGGGCCTGCCCATGTTCGATGGCCAGGAGCTGCGCAGCTTCATCGAGCAGGCTGACTGGGTGGCCGTGAACGACTACGAGGCCCGCATGCTCAGCGAGCGCACGGGCTGGAGCCTGGAGCAGATTTCCAGGCAGGTGCAAGGCCTGGTGGTGACGCTGGGGGCAGAGGGCTGCGAGGTCTGGGTGCAAGGCGCCAAGACCCTGGTGGCGCCGGTGCAGCCCGCCGCCGTGGTCGATCCCACGGGATGTGGCGACGCATGGCGTGGCGCCATGCTGTTCGGCCTGGAGCGTGGCTGGGACCTGGTGCGTTGCGCCGAACTGGGCAACCGCCTGGGCGCGCTCAAGATTGCCAGCCGTGGCCCGCAGAACTACGTGCTGGACTTCGCCCAGCCCTGAAGCCGGGATCGCCAGGCGGCGGCGCAGCCGCCGTCTTCACAATGAAAGATGGCCCCCACGCTTGCCTCGCTGCGCAAGGACCGCTGCCCCCCGAGGGGGCACTTTTCATCTTGGGGCGGCCCGGCGATGAAAAAAGCCCGACTCCAAAGAGCCGGGCTTTTTGCTTTGAGACCGGAAAAGTCTCAGGGCTTGTTGCCTGTGGGGAAGGGCCATGCGGCTTGGGGAGCCAGGCGGGTTTGCGCGATGGGCGCGGGTGCGGCAGCGGGAGCTGCAGGCGCGGCAGCGGCGGGAGCTGCTGCGGCCTTCTTGGGGGCAGCGGCCTTCTTCGGGGCTGCAGCCTTCTTGGCGGGAGCGGCAGGAGCTGCTGCGGCCTTGGCGGGCGCTGCGGCAGGCTTGGCAGCTGCAGCGGGCTTCTTGGCAGCATTCTTGGCAGCAGCAGGAGCGGCAGCCTTCTTGGCGGGAGCAGCGGCCTTCTTCGCGGCAGGTGCAGCAGCCTTTGTGGCAGCGGGAGCAGCGGCCTTCTTGGCAGCAGGAGCAGCAGCCTTCTTGGCAGGAGCAGCGGCCTTCTTTGCGGCAGGTGCAGCAGCCTTCTTGGCGGGAGCGGCAGCCTTCTTGGCAGCAGGTGCAGCAGCCTTCTTGGCGGGAGCGGCAGCCTTCTTTGCAGCAGGAGCAGCAGCCTTCTTGGCAGGAGCAGCAGCCTTCTTGGCGGGAGCGGCAGCCTTCTTTGCAGCAGGAGCAGCAGCCTTCTTGGCAGGAGCGGCAGCCTTCTTCGCAGCAGGAGCAGCAGCCTTCTTGGCGGGAGCGGCAGCCTTCTTCGCAGCAGGAGCAGCAGCCTTCTTGGCGGGAGCGGCAGCCTTCTTCGCAGCAGGAGCAGCAGCCTTCTTGGCAGGAGCGGCAGCCTTCTTCGCAGCAGGAGCAGCAGCCTTCTTGGCAGGAGCGGCAGCCTTCTTGGCAGCAGGTGCAGCAGCCTTCTTGGCAGCAGGTGCAGCAGCCTTCTTGGCAGCAGGAGCTGCAGCCTTCTTCACAGCAGGTGCAGCAGCCTTCTTGACGGGTGCTGCCTTGGCAGTGGCCGTGGTTTTCTTCACGGTTTCAGCCTTGGGAGCAGCCGCCTTTTTGGCAGTGGTTTTCTTGTCGGTGGGGGCCTTGGTGGAGGCCGTCTTCTTCGCAGTTGCCATCATCTTCTCCTTCGTTGATTTGCACAAAACACTTCGGGGTACGGGGCTCCGAAGCGATCCAAAGCGATGTGGAGTGACGCATCGCAATGAACACGGAGACGCCCCACGCCGCAACACCATCGGTATTGCAAAAGCGTGAAGCGCGTCATGGTTCGCATTGTGCCTGCAGAGAAGCGATTAATCCCAGGAAAGTGCGCCGCCGGTTTGATACTCGATGACGCGTGTCTCAAAGAAGTTACGTTCCTTCTTCAAATCGATCATCTCGCTCATCCAGGGGAACGGGTTTTCCTCGTTGGGGAACAGGGCCTCAAGGCCGATCTGCGTGGCGCGGCGGTTGGCGATGTAGCGCAGGTAGCCCTTGAACATCGATGCGTTCATTCCGAGCACGCCGCGCGGCATGGTGTCCTCTGCGTAGCGGTATTCCAGCTCGACGGCCTTGACGAAAAGCGCCGTGATTTCTTCCTTGAATTCGGGTGTCCACAGCTGTGGATTTTCGAGCTTGAGCTGGTTGATCAGGTCGATGCCGAAGTTGCAGTGCATGGACTCGTCGCGCAGGATGTATTGGTACTGCTCGGCGGCGCCGGTCATCTTGTTTTGGCGGCCCAGCGCAAGGATCTGCGTGAAGCCCACGTAGAAGAACAGGCCCTCCATCAGGCAGGCGAAAACGATCAGCGACTTGAGCAGGGTCTGGTCGGTTTCGAAGGTGCCGGTCTTGAAGGCGGGGTCCATGATCGCTTCGATGAAGGGGATCAGGAATTCGTCCTTGTCGCGGATGGAGGGGACTTCGAGATAGGCGTTGAAGATCTCGCCCTCATCCAGGCCCAGCGACTCCACGATGTACTGGTAGGCGTGGGTGTGGATGGCTTCCTCGAAGGCCTGGCGCAGCAGGAACTGGCGGCATTCGGGCGCCGTGATGTGGCGGTAGGTGCCCAGCACGATGTTGTTGGCGGCCAGCGAATCGGCCGTCACGAAGAAGCCCAGGTTGCGCTTGATGATGCGGCGCTCGTCCTCGGTCAGGCCGTTGGGGTCCTTCCACAGGGCGATGTCGCGGTTCATGTTCACTTCCTGCGGCATCCAGTGGTTGGCGCAGGTGGCCAGGTACTTTTCCCAGGCCCACTTGTACTTGAACGGCACCAGCTGATTGACGTCGGTCTTGGCATTGATGATGCGCTTGTCGGCGGCATTCACGCGCTTGTGTGTGGTGCTCGGCGCAGCCTCCGCGCCGCTGGGCGTGTTCGAGAGGGTGGCGTCGTCGTCAAAGGTCAGCATTGCAATTTTCTCCGGCATGCCCTGGGGCATATGTTCAGTTCATTCGGTGCGAAAGAGTCCTCTCTTTCTGCTCCGGTCAATGTAGGACCATGGGTGGCCTGGCGTGTTGAGCAGGCCCAAGGTCCATGGCGAAGATCCTGCGCATGGCGCTGGCTGGCGGGCAGGGCGCGGGGCCTGCGCCGTGGCGAGGCCCCGCGCTGCGCGGCTTACTGGCAGGCTTCGCAGCCGGGATCGTCGATGGCGCAGAACTTGATGTCCGTCGCCGGTGCCTGGGCGCGCGCGGCGGCTGCCGCGGCTTCCAGGGCGCTGGAGGTGTTCACGGCGGCAGGCTGTGCGGCGGCGGCCGAGGGCACGGCGTTGAGCACGCGGCTTTGCACCGTGGACTTCTCGATGTTGGTGGCGCTGGTGGTGCGCAGGTAGTAGGTGGTCTTCAGACCGCGCAGCCAGGCCAGCTTGTAGGTGTCGTCCAGCTTCTTGCCCGATGCACCGGCCATGTAGATGTTCAGGCTCTGGGCTTGGTCGATCCACTTCTGGCGGCGCGCAGCGGCCTCGACCAGCCAGGTGGGCTCGACCTCGAAGGCGGTGGCGTACAGGCTCTTGACGTCCTGGGGCACGCGGTCGATGGGGCGCAGCGAGCCGTCGAAGTGCTTGAGGTCCATGACCATCACGTCGTCCCACAGGCCCAGGCGCTTCAGGTCACGCACCAGGTACTGGTTGATGACGGTGAACTCGCCGGACAGGTTGGACTTGACCGACAGGTTGCCGAACGAGGGCTCGATGGAGGCATCGACGCCGACGATGTTGGAGATGGTCGCCGTGGGCGCGATGGCCACGCAGTTGGAGTTGCGCATGCCGTGCTGGCCGATCTTGGCGCGCAGGGCATCCCAGTCCAGGCGCGAGGAGCGGTCCACTTCCACATAGCCGCCGCGTGCCTTCTCCAGCAGGTTCAGCGTGTCCAGCGGCAGGATGCCCTGGTCCCACAGCGAGCCCTTGTAGCTGGAGTACTGGCCGCGTTCCTTGGCCAGCTCGGTGGAGGCCCAGTAGGCGTAGTAGCAGATGGCTTCCATCGACTGGTCGGCGAACTCGACGGCCGCGTCGCTGGCGTAGGCGATGCGCATTTCATAGAGCGCATCCTGGAAGCCCATCAGGCCCAGGCCCACGGGGCGGTGGCGCAGGTTGGAGTCCTTGGCCTTCTGCACGGCGTAGTAGTTGATGTCGATCACGTTGTCCAGCATGCGCATGGCCGTGGTGATGGTCTTGCGCAGCTTGCCGTGGTCGATGGCGCCATCGACGATGTGGCGCGCCAGGTTGACCGAGCCCAGGTTGCAGACGGCGGTCTCGGTGTCGCTGGTGTTCAGCGTGATCTCGGTGCACAGGTTGGACGAGTGCACCACGCCGGCGTGCTGCTGGGGCGAGCGCACGTTGCAGGGGTCCTTGAAGGTGACCCAGGGGTGGCCGGTCTCGAACAGCATGGACAGCATCTTGCGCCACAGGTCCATGGCCGGGATGCGCTTGAACAGCTTGAGTTCGCCGTTGTCGGCCTTGGTTTCGTAGGCCTTGTAGGCGTGCTCGAAGGCGGCGCCGAAGAGGTCGTGCAGGTCGCCGACATCGGAGGGCGAGAACAGGGTCCAGTGGCCCTTTTCCATGACGCGCTTCATGAACAGGTCGGGAATCCAGTTCGCCGTGTTCATGTCGTGCGTGCGGCGGCGGTCGTCGCCGGTGTTCTTGCGCAGTTCGAGGAATTCCTCGATGTCCAGGTGCCAGGTCTCCAGGTAGGTGCAGACGGCGCCCTTGCGCTTGCCGCCCTGGTTCACGGCCACGGCCGTGTCGTTGACCACCTTGAGGAAGGGCACCACGCCCTGCGACTCGCCGTTCGTGCCCTTGATGCGCGAACCCAGGGCGCGCACGCGCGTCCAGTCGTTGCCCAGGCCGCCGGCGAACTTGGACAGCAGGGCGTTTTCCTTGATGGACTCATAGATGCCGTCCAGATCGTCGGGCACCGTGGTCAGGTAGCAGGAAGACAGCTGCGAGCGCAGCGTGCCGCTGTTGAACAGCGTGGGCGTGCTGCTCATGAAGTCGAAGGACGACAGCAGTTCGTAGAACTCGATGGCGCGTGCATTGCGGTCCTCTTCCTGCAGCGCCAGGCCCATGGCCACGCGCATGAAGAAGGACTGGGGCAGCTCGATGCGCGTCTTGCGCACGTGCAGGAAGTAGCGGTCGTACAGGGTCTGCAGGCCCAGGTAGTCGAACTGCTCGTCGCGCTCGGCCTTGATGGCGGCAGCCAGGCGGGGCAGGTCGTAGTTCAGCAGC
Organism: Delftia sp. ASV31; assembly: GCF_016428765.1. NCBI lineage: Bacteria > Pseudomonadati > Pseudomonadota > Betaproteobacteria > Burkholderiales > Comamonadaceae > Delftia > Delftia sp. ASV31. The sequence goes on along the minus strand of NZ_JAELTK010000019.1, from coordinate 49,988 downwards.
TCGGGGTTGAGCAGCTCGTTGTCCACGCCCTTGCGGATGAAGCCGGGGAAGTACTCTGCGTAGGCCGCCTGGATGTCGGCCGGCTGCACGTCGCGGCCCATGACCTCGCGCACGATCGTGTGCAGCAGCAGGCGGGCGGTGACGTAGGTGTAGTCGGGGTCTTTTTCGATCAGCGTGCGAGCGGCCAGGATGGAGGCCTTGAAGACTTCTTCGATCGGCACGCCGTCGTACAGGTTGCGCAGCGTCTCGGCGACGATGGGGGCGGCCTGGATATCGGCGTTGAGGTTGCGGCAGGACGCCTCGATCAGCGCCAGCAGGCGGGCCTGGTCCAGCGGCACGCGCTGGCCGTTGTCGGTCACATGCAGCACGGGCGCCGGTGCGGCGGCGGCGGCCGCTGCGGCCTCGGCGGCCTTCTTTTGCTCGGCACGTTCCTGGTTGCGGCGGTCGCGGTACAGCACGTAGGCGCGTGCCACGTCGTGGTGGCCGCCGCGCATCAGGCCCAGTTCGACCTGGTCCTGCACATCTTCAATATGGAAGGTGCCGCCGCCCGGACGCGAGCGCAGCAGTGCGCGAACCACGGCCTGGGTCAGCTCGTCCACGGTCTCGCGCACGCTGGCGGAGGCCGCACCTTGGGCACCGCGCACGGCCAGGAAGGCCTTGGTCAGCGCGACGGCGATCTTTTGCGGCGTGAAGGGCACCACATCGCCGCTGCGGCGGATGATCTGGTAGCCGTCCTGCACGGACAGGTGATGGGCGGAGGAAGGATTGGCAGCATCACCGTGCGCAGCGGGAGCCAAAGAATTCAGTGCTTCTTGCATGAGTTTCCTCAACGGGTGTTTGTGGATAGAACGGACGCGGACCTGCACTGGGGGCAGGCTTGCTGGGAGATGGAATCGATGGCCGGATGTGCACACCGTTTTCACAGGGTGTGCACAGCTTTTGAACACTAGATATGGTGTCCGGCGTGCTCTCAGGCACTACCTGTAGTGTATCGCCGTCTCATGTACACGGGGTACTCACGGCCGGAAAACCGCTGTTTGCGCTGCGCCAAACGGGTGCGCAACATACAAGCCAGTAGCAGCAAAGGCCCGCTGCGCCGTGGCTTGCGGGCGATGGCCCGTCGCAAGCCGCGGCAGCCTTGGCCCTGCGCCGGTCGGACCGCTGAAAGCCCCATGGACAGTGGGGCTGCGACACATGCGTGAATTTGTAAAAAATGATCAGGCAGTCGGTGCGTGCGCCCGGCGCGCCACATCGGTTGCTTTCTGGATTGACAGAGCCTTTGTCCTCTGCCTGTGGACAAGCGGGATTTTGCGCAAGACCTGGCGGTGCCTGCGATGAGGGTGTGCGCTTACGTGGAGGGCTGGCCCGCGCCGGGCGGCAACTGCCAGTTCGCCGTGGCGGGGTGATGGGCCAGCAGCCCGCGCAGCCGGTGCCAGTCGAAGCCTGCGCCCGGATCGCATTTGCGGCCCGGCGCGATGTGCTCATGGCCTGCGAGATGGGCCACGGGGTAGCGCGCCGCGATGGCGTTGCACAGGGCATCGAGCGCCGCGTACTGGGCCGGCTCGAACCGCAGGCCCTCCAGGCCTTCGAGTTCTATGCCGATGGAGTCGTCGTTGCAGCGGTCGCGGCCCCGCCAGCAGGAAGCGCCTGCATGCCAGGCGCGCGCATCGCAGTCCACAAACTGCCAGACCTCGCCCTGGCGCGTGATGAAGAAATGCGCCGACACCTCCAGGCCGCGTATCCCCTGGTAGTAAGGATGGGCGTCCCAGTCGAGCTTGTTGGTGAACAGTTGCTGGACCGCACCCGTGCCGTACTCGCCCGGGGGCAGGCTGATGGAGTGCACGACGACCAGATCGATCAGCGCCTGGGCCGGGCGCTCGCCAAAGTTGGGCGAGGGCAGGTGGCGGGCCTGCTGCAGCCAGCCGCCTTGCCAGGTCCAGGCCGGGGCCTGGGTGGCTTGCGCCTGTGGATCAGGACTCGCCATGGCCGCCTCCGTCCGCCTCGGCGCTGGCATCGCCGGGCAGGGCGATGTTCAGCCGGTCGATGCGGTAGCGGATCTGGCGCAGGCTCAGCCCCAGGCGCGCGGCGGTGGCCGTGCGGTTGAAGCCGTTTTCCTGCAGCGCCTGCACCAGGATGCCGCGCTCGCGCTCGTCCAGCCAGGCCTGCAGGTCACGGGGCAGCTCGGCATCGGCTGGCTCTGGCGATAGCGGGCCGCCTGGCGGCACGGGGCGCGAAGGCGAGAGCGAAGGAGAGGGCGAGGCGGATGCGGGCGGTGCGGGCGGTGCAGGCGGAGTGCCGCAGGGCAGCTGCATCTCGGGATCTATGCGCAGCGGCCCGTCCTCGCCCAGCGTGATGGCGCGGTGCAGCAGGTTCTCCAGTTCACGCACATTGCCGGGCAGGGGCAGGCGGGCGATCTGCTGCACTGAAAGCTCGTCGATCTCGGGCATGGGCAGGCCGGATTCCTGCGACAGCCGTGCCAGCAGGGCGCGGCACAGGGCAGGCAGGTCTTCGCGGCGCTCGCGCAGCGGGGGCAGCAGTACCTCGATGACATTGAGGCGGTAGTACAGGTCCTGCCGGAAGCGCCCCTGCCGCACATCGGCAGCCAGGTCGCGGTGGGTGGCGCTGACGATGCGTACATCGGCCGCTTCCTCCTGTGCGGAGCCCAGGGGGCGCACGCGGCGCTCCTGGATGGCGCGCAGCAGCTTGGCCTGCATGGCCAGGGGCAGGTCGCCGATCTCGTCCAGAAACAAGGTGCCGCCGCGCGCAGCCTGGAAGTAGCCGTCGCGGTCCTGGGTGGCGCCGGTATAGGAGCCCTTGCGCGCGCCGAAGAACTCGGCCTCCAGCAGGTTTTCGGGAATGGCACCGCAGTTCACGGCCACCATGGGGCCATGGGCGCGCTGGCTGCAGGCATGCAGCGCGCGGGCCACCAGCTCCTTGCCCGTGCCCGACTCGCCATGCACCAGCACCGGCGCCATGCCGCGGGCCACCTTGGCAATGCGCTGCTTGACGGCCTGCATGGCGGGGGAGTCGCCCACCATGGCATCCAGTGCGCCGCTGCCGTTGAGCACCGGGCTGGCGGCGGGAGCGGCCGAAGGGCTGCGCGCCGGCATCACGCCCGGGGCCGGCACACCGCCCACACCCTGGGCGGCAGAGGCCACGACCAGGCGGAACTGCTTGAGGTCCACGGGCTTGGTCAGGTAGTCGAAGGCGCCTGAGCGCAGGGCCTCGACGGCGTTCTCGGCGGAGCCGTAGGCCGTCATGACCACGCAGCGCTCGCGCCGCTGCTGGCTGCGCAGGTCCTGCAGCAGCTCCATGCCCATGCCGTCGGGCAGGCGCATGTCGGTGATGACCACGTCGAAGCGCTGGGTCTGCAGTTGCTCGCGCGCCTCGCCCACGCTGGCGGCGGTTTCCACGCGGTAGCCTTCACGCAGAAGGGTCAGTTCATAGAGGGTGCGCAGATCCGGCTCGTCGTCCACGACAAGGATCGATGCGGCAGCGGGCAGGGAGTTCAAAGGCATCACACCACAATCTGATCAAACAGGGAGGCCGGCAGGGCCGAGGCCGGGCCGGCACGGAACACGATGCTGAAGGCATTGCCCTCGACAGGGCCGTGCGGCGTGGGCCGCGACAGCCGCTGGTAGCTGATGCTGGCATCGTAGCGCTGGCACAGCTCGCGGCAGATATACAGGCCCAGGCCGCTGGAGCGGCTTTCCGAAGAGAAGAAGGGCTCGAACAGATGGCGCTGGACCGTGGGCTCCAGCGCGGCGCCATCGCTCCAGACCTGTAGCCAGATCTGGCCGCCGGCCGGCGCGCCGGTCAGCACCTGCAGCGTGTGTGGCTCGTGGGCGTTGCTGCGGTAGCGCCGGGCATTGTCCAGCAGGTTCACCAGGATGCGGCGCAGATGCTCGCCATCGAACACCACGGTCTTGTCCCTGGCGTCGAGCAGGAGCTGGATGCTGTGCGCGGGCTGGCCCTGGGCCTGCCATTCCTGGCAAACCTGGGCCACATGCTGGTCCAGGGCCAGCAGGCCGGCATGCGCCTCGCCAATGTGCTGCTGGGCCCGGGCGATGTTGAGTACGTCCTCGACGATGCGTGCCAGGCGCTCGGCATTCTGGCCCACGATGCGGCACAGCTGCTGCTGGGCCGGGTCCTGTGCCAGATCCTCGGCCAGCAGGGCATTGGCCTGGGTGATGGCGGCCAGCGGATTGCGGATCTCGTGGGCCACGGCGGCCGACATGCGGCCCATGGACGCCAGCTTTTCCGTGCGCAGCCGCGCCTCCATCTCGCGCAGGTCGTGCAGAAAGACCACGCACAGCTGCTGCAGCAGTGCGGGCTCGGCCGCGTCGGCGGCGTCGGATGGGGTGGCGACCTCGGTCAGCCAGGTGCGCAGGTGCAGGCCCGTCATGCCTTCCTGGCCGATGGACTGCAGATGGATGGCGGCCGAGATGGGCAGGTTCTGGGCAAAGCTCTGGGCCACGGCGTCCTGCAGCCGCTGCCAGCCGGAATGCTCCTTGAGGGCGAAGGGCAGGGCATGCGCGTCGGCCAGCCCCAGCAGGTGCAGCGCGGCCGGGTTGGCCTGCTGCACGCGGAACTGGGGATCGACCACCAGCACGCCTTCGCCCAGGTGGCGGATCACCAGGGCATTGACCTGTTCCTGCGTCTGGGCCTTGCGGCTGCTGTGCTGGGCCAGGTGGCGCTCGCGCCGCACGCGGCGTGCCAGTTCGTGCGTCAGATAGGCCACCGCGAAATAGCCTGCGCAGGCAAAGCTGGCCTGGTAGTAGGCCTGGGTGCTTTCTATGCGGCCAGCCACGTCCTGCCATGCCACCCAGCCCAGGGTCAGCAGCGTGACGCTGGCCGTGGTGGCCAGGGCCAGGGTCAGATTGCCCAGCACGGCCGAGATCAGGATGGGAATGGCCAGCAGGGCCGAGTAGTTCAGCGGCCCGGTCTGCAGCATTTGCAGCAGGCAGATGACCGCGATGTCCACGCCGATCACGGGCAGCCAGTGCACGCCGGCGCGGGGCGAGGGCGGCTGGGCGCGTGCCGTCAGCCGCAGCAGCAGCGTCAGCCCCAGGTAGCCCAGGCAGACCAGCCAGACCAGGGAATTGCCGCCAGGCTGCACGCTGAGCAGCGCCAGCTGCAGCAGCAAAAGCGCAGTGGCGATGAGCACGCGGCCGGTCAGGAAGCCCTGCCATAGCCGGACAAAGGGGGCGTTGGCGTCGTGCGGCGACTGCGCCGCGGCCTCGTCGATGGTGGGTGGCTGGGGGGGGACCGCGTCCTGCATGCTCAGCGCCGTTGCGCCAGGGTGCGGTGCTCTGCGCTGCAGTAGCTGCGGCCGGCCGCTTCGATGGCCTCGCTGCGCGGCAGGTGCAGGCCGCAGTGCGCGCATTCGACCATGTCCTGCGGTGCCGCCAGCGGCGCATTGGCAGGGTTGGCCGGATTGCGCGGCGCAGCGGCCTGGCGCCGCTCGCGGGCCTCGGCACGGCGCTGGCTGCGCCAGACGCCGACGGCAATGATGATGACGATCAGGACCAGCAGGTACTTCATGTGGTGCGCTCCAGCAGCACTTCCATGACGAAGCGCGATCCCGCATAGGCCAGCAGCAGCAGCAGGGCGCCTGCATAGAGCATGCGCACGGCGCTGCGGCCACGCCAGCCAAAGCGCGCACGGCCGATCAGCAGCACGGCAAAGGTCAGCCACGACAGCAGCGAGAACACAGACTTGTGGTTCCAGACCCAGGCCTTGCCATAGAGCTGTTCGCCGAACAGCCAGCCTGCGGCCAGCGTGGCCGTGAGCAGCACAAAGCCTGCGGACACGAAGCGGAAGGTCAAGCGCTCCAGCGTGAGAAGCGGCAGGCCGCTGTCATGGCCACCGCCGCCCAGCCGCATGTGCTGCTCGGCGCGTGTCATCAACGAGGCGTGGACCACGGCGGCCGCGAACAGTCCGTAGGAGGCAATGCCCAGTGCCAGGTGCAGCGGCAGCCAGGGCGAGGCGTTGACATGCAGGGGCGTTCCCGGAAACAGCGCGGCCATGAGCACGGCGGCCGTGCCCAGGGCGGACAGCGCCAGCTGCGCGCGCATCTTGGGGAACAGCTGCTGCTCGACGCCATAGACGGTGAGCACCAGCCAGGCCGTCATGGACAGGGCCGGTGCAAAGCCGAAGTGAGGCTGCTCCCCGAGCAGGCCCCAGGCCAGGGCCAGTGCGTGGAGCACCCAGGCCAGGCGCAGGGCAATGCGGGCGCCGGCCTGGCTGATGCGTCGGGCGCCGGCGGCTGGCACGGCATAGGCCACGGCTGCGGCAAGCGCCAGCATCCAGCCCAGGGGCGATACGTTGGCGGAAATCAGGGGGACGGAGAGCATCTTTCAATGATAGCTGTGGCTTTCCCGCCGCCGGTTGTGCAGGCTCAGAATCCGGGTGCCATGCCTTGGTTCGGCGCGCATTTTCAGGGCTCCACGGCTGCCTCGATGCGATTGCGCCCCTGGGCCTTGGCCTGGTAGAGCAGGCCGTCCGCCTTCTGCAGCCAGGTTTCCAAAGGCGCGGCAGACGGCTGCCGCACGGTGAGTACGCCGCAACTGACGGTGAGCTGCGGCGCCGTGGGAGAGGCGGCGTGGGCGATGGACAGGCGCAGCACTTCCTGGCGGAAATGCTCGGCCATGGCCGGCGCGTCGCTTTCGCCGGGGAGGATGAGCGCGAATTCCTCGCCGCCAAAGCGCGCTGCCAGGTCGTAGGGCCGGCGCGCATGGCGCTGCAGCGCGGCGGCCACGGCCTTGAGCGCCTCGTCCCCCTGCACATGGCCATAGCAGTCGTTGTATTGCTTGAAGTGGTCTATATCAATGAGAGCCAGGCCCACGGGCTCGCCCGTGCGCAGGCTGCGGCGGTAGGCGCGCTCCAGCACGTCATCGAAGTGGCGCCGGTTGGCCAGGCCGGTCAGCCCGTCCACCATGGCCAGGCGTTCCAGGGCCTGGCGCTGCAGGGCCAGCCGTATCTGGTTGCGCACGCGCACCTCGACCACGGCGGGGCGTATGGGCTTGGAGACATAGTCGGCCGCGCCCAGGCGCAGGCCGTATTCCTCGGCCTCGGCATTGCTCTGTCCGGTGATGAAGATGACGGCGATATGGGCGGTGCGCTCCTGCGCACGCAGCGCACCCAGCACCTCGTAGCCGTTCATGCCGGGCATGGCCAGGTCCAGAAGGATCAGCTGCAGGCGGTGGGCTTCGCGGTGGGCGATCACCAGGGCGCCAGGGCCATCCTTGGCCAGCAGCACTCGGTAGTGGGGGCTCAGCAGCTCGGCCAGCATGCTGCGGTTCAGCCGCTCGTCGTCCACGATGAGGACCGTGGGCAGCTCCGACCCGGTCAGGGCGTCAAGCATCAGCAGCTCCCTGTGGGGCCATCCGGTTCGCGGCCATGCTCCGCGCCAGCTGATCGAGCGCCTGCAGCGCCGCCTCGGTTTCCAGGGACTCGGTGCAGCGCTGGATGCGCTGCAGCACGGACGCATGGCGCCCGCTGACCAGGGGCCGCAGCCGTTCCAGTTCGGCCACGGCGGCATAGTCGCTGTCGGCAATCTGCCGCCGCAGCCGAGCCAGCGTGGATGAGGCTTCCTCTGCGGTCATCGGCTGCCGCTGCGGCTGCTGCGGGGGCGCAGCGCTGGACACCGTGGCCAGGGGTGGCAAGGCCGCCTGCCTGGACCGCACGGCGATTTCCGCCAGCAGGCCCTGCAGCCCATCGGCCAGCGCCTGCACCAGGGATGGCAGATCACCGCTGGGCCGGGCATTCCCGCCATTGCCGTCGCCTGACATGCAGGCATGCGCGCCGGTCTCGGCCATGGCCGACCATTGCTCCAGCAGGTTCGCGCCCAGGTAGCCCAGGCTGCCCTTGAAGGTATGCGCCAGCGACGCCACGGTTGCCCAGTTGCCGCTGCGCGCGGCGCGGCGCAGCTGTTGCGGCGCATCGGCAAAGTCCTGGGCAAAGCCTTCGATCGCATGCAGCATGCGCGGCGATTGGCTGGCAAGGCATTGCCGCAGCTGCACAGGATCCCAGGCCGGGGCAGGGGTTGGGGGCGTGGGCCGGGAGGGCGGGGCCGGCGCAGGCGCTGCCGGGGGGGCTGCGCGCAGGCAGCGCTGCAGCGTCTCGTACAGCAGCACATCGTCAACGGGTTTGGTCAGATGGGCATTCATGCCTGCGTCCTCGATCCGTGCGCGCTCCTCGACATAGGCCTGCGCAGTCAGCGCGATCACCGGAAGATGCCGCAGCGCGCTGCGCGTGCGCAGGGCACGCGTGGCACTGAGGCCGTCCATGCCGGGCATGTGCACATCCATGAGCACGGCATCGAAAGGCTGGCTGTCGAGCAGCTGCAGCGCCTGCAGACCGTCTTGCGCAGTCTGTACCGATATGCCGGCCTGCTCCAGCAGCTCGGTGGCCACCTCGCGGTTGAGCACGTTGTCATCCACCACCAGCACCCTGCGCCCAGGCAGGCCCGGGTAGCGCTGCTGTGGCGACGGGCCGGCCGCCGGGTCTTCAGGCTGGGCCGATTCGGGGTCCCGCAGCGCCTCACGGATGCAGGACCTCAGTGCCGATGCGGTCAGGGGCTTGATCAGCAGGCCCCGCAGGCCAAACTGCGCGGCACGCAGCTGCACTTCGTCGCGCCCGAAGGCCGTGACCATGAGCGCGGCCGGGGTCTTGACCAGGTCCTGTCGCTCGCGCATGCGGCGTGCCAGCTCCAGTCCGTCCATGCCGGGCATGCGCCAGTCCAGCAGGGCCAGGCCATAGGGGGATTCCTGGCGTGCGGCCTCTTGCAGCATGCGCAGCGCCTGCATGCCGTCCGCCGCCGTATCGCAGCGCATGCCCAGTCTGCGCACCATGGCGGCCAGCGCCTCGCGCGCGCTGGCGTTGTCATCGACGATGAGAACGCCGGTGCTGCCCAGGTTGTCGTGGCCGTCCAGCAGCGCATCCGTGGCAGGCCGGACCTTGGCCTTGAAGCGGAAGTCGCTGCCCTGGCCGGGCTGGCTGCACACGCCGATCTCGCCGCCCATGAGCTGCACCAGCCTGTGGCAGATGGCCAGGCCCAGGCCGGTGCCGCCGTGGCGGCGCGTGGTCTGGATGTCGGCCTGGGTGAAGGGCTGGAACAGCCGCTCGGCCCGCGATGCATCCAGGCCTATGCCGGTGTCGCGCACGCTCACGCACAGGTGGTGCAGGGGCGCTGCCGTGGTGTCCGCATCGGCATCCGCAGGCGCGTCCACCGGCGGCGCCAGATGCAGGGAGATCACCACCTCGCCATGCTCGGTGAACTTGATGGCGTTGCCGACCAGGTTGGTCAGCACCTGGCCCAGGCGCATTGGGTCGCCGCGCAAACGGGGCGGCAGCTGCGGGTCCAGCGCATAGACCACTTCCAACCCCTTTTCCTCTGCGCGCAGCGCCGTGGAGGCCGTCACGGTCTCCAGCACATCGTCAAGGGCGAAGTCCACTTCCTCCAGCGCCAGCATGCCCGCCTCTATCTTGGAGAAATCGAGGATGTCGTTGATCACGGCCAGCAGGGCGCTGGCCGAGCGCTCCACCTTCTCCAGGTAGCCGCGCTGGCGCGATGTCAGCGCGGTCTGCTGCACCAGGCGCGTCATGCCGATGACGGTATTCATGGGTGTGCGGATTTCGTGGCTCATGATGGCCAGGAAATCCGATTTGGCGCGTTCGGCCGCTTCGGCGGCTTCCTTGGCCTGCCGCAGCGCCTGCTCGGCCTCGCGTTCGCGGGTGATGTCCAGCATGATGCCGTCCCAGACCATGCCCTCCTGACAGCGCCGGGGAGCCGAGCGGCAGCGCAGCCAGCGGATCTCTCCGTCGGGCCTGATCACGCGAAAGCGGCAATCGAAGACCCGCAGCGTATCGATCGAGCGTTGCATCATCCCCTGGTAGAGCGGCAGGTCCTCGGGATGGATGGCATTCAGGTAGACCTGCCGATCGGCCATGATGGCGTGGGCCGGCACGCCGATCAGGTTCTCTATGCCGGCGCTGATGTAGCTGAGCCGCAGTTGCGTCAAGCCGCCTTCCAGGCGGTAGATGGCGCCGCTGGGCAGGTTGTCGGCCAGGGCTTCGAGGCGCATGCGTGCGTCCTCGCGTTCGGACAGGTCCTGCAGCGTGCCGCTGAGCGCGACGATGCGGCCTTGCTCGTCGCGCAGGGCCCGGCCCATGAGGCGGGCAGCGAACTGCCGGCCGTCCGGGCAGCGCTGGACCACATCGATGCTGTAGGACTGGCCGGTGCTGATGCACAGATCCACGGCAGCGGTGAGCCGGGCAAGATCCTGCGGCCCGAGCATGGCGCGCAGGGCATGGCGCGTCAGTGGCGGACCCTGGGGGTCCAGGCCGTTCATCACATACATCATCTCCGAGGCCTGAAAGTGCCCGGTGTCCAGTTCCCATGTCCAGCTGCCCAGGCGCGCCAGCTGTTCGGCCTGGCGCAGCACGTCGTAGCTTTTTTGCAGCTGGGACTCGGTCTGGCGCATGAGGGTGATGTCGCGCGCAATGCCCAGCACGCCCACGGTCCGGCCCTCGGCATCGCGATAGGGAATCTTGGTGGACTGGAAGATGCGGCGCTGCCCGTCGACCAGCAAATGATCGTCCATCACCACGGGCGCATCGCTGTCCAGCACCCGGCGGTCGCCGTCGGTGAAGCTGCTGTCGGAGAAAAGCTCCTGGTCGGTCTTGCCCACGATGTCTTCGGGCGCGCGCCCGGCAAAGCGGGCTGTGGCGGGGTTGGCGAAGGTGTAGCGGCCCTGCCGGTCCTTGGCGAAGACCAGGTCGGGCGTCTCGCGCATCACGGTCTCCAGCAGGCGCTGCGCATTGGGCTGGCCGATCGGCTCGTCCTGGTCGGTGCGCTCGCCGAGGTCGTGCCAGGTAGTGAAGAAAAGCCGCCTGCCCGACAGTGACAGGCAATGGACATGGATCTCGGCGGGCAAGCTGCTGCCATCGCGGCGGGTCAGCCGGCCTCGCAGACGGGCCTGGCTGTCCACGACCATGTCCCGCCAGAAATCACGCGGCCGTCCATCCAGGTCCAGCCATACGTCCATGATGCCCAGCCCCAGCATGGCGGCCTTGTGATGGCCCAGGCTGGCGCAGGCCTGGGCATTGGCATCGAGCAGGCCGCCCTGCTCGTCAAACAGAAGAAAACCGTCGGGCACACGGTCCAGGAACTGGCGATACGGCGTATCAGGCATGAAGACTCCCAGGCGGTAGCAAGCCAGCATTGCGGAATGTGATAGCCATAAACTATGAAAGCATTGCGCATGTTACTGCTGGCCGGTGCCTGCCGTGGGGCACTGAAGGCCGGTACTTACCCCGGCAGGGGCAGCGGGTAGAATCACCGGGATATGCAGGGTCCGTGCCGCGACCCGGCCCCACTTGGCCACCTGGCCCCGGCTGGCTCGCTGCAGCACACCTTTTCCTTTCCGACGACTCCAGTTCCTCCCCGCTTATGGCCTCCGCTCTGACCGACAAACTTTCGCGACTCGTCAAGGAGATGCGCGGCCAGGCCCGCATCACCGAATCCAACGTGCAGGACATGCTGCGCGAAGTGCGCATGGCCCTGCTCGAGGCCGACGTGGCCCTGCCCGTGGTGCGCGACTTCGTTGCGCGCGTCAAGGAAAAGGCGCTGGGCCAGGAGGTGCTGGGCTCGCTGCAGCCGGGCCAGCTGCTGGTGTCCATCGTCAACAAGGAACTCGCCGCCACCATGGGCGAGGGCGTGGCCGACATCAACCTCAACGCCCAGCCGCCGGCCGTCATCCTGATGGCCGGCCTGCAGGGCGCCGGCAAGACCACGACCACGGCCAAGCTGGCCAAGCACCTGATCGAGCGGCGCAAGAAGAAGGTGCTCACCGTGTCGGGCGACGTGTACCGCCCCGCCGCCATCGAGCAGCTCAAGACCGTGACCGCCCAGGCCGGTGCCGAGTGGTTCCCCTCCACGCCCGACCAGAAACCCCACGACATCGCCGTGGCCGCGCTGGATTACGCCAAGCGCCACTTCTTTGACGTGCTGCTGGTCGATACGGCCGGCCGCCTGGCCATCGACGAGCTGCTGATGGCCGAGATCAAGGATCTGCACGCCACGCTCAAGCCGGTCGAGACCCTGTTCGTCGTCGATGCCATGCAGGGCCAGGATGCGATCAACACGGCCAAGGCCTTCAAGGAAGCGCTGCCCCTGACCGGCATCGTGCTGACCAAGCTCGACGGCGACTCGCGCGGTGGCGCGGCGCTGTCGGTGCGACAGATCACGGGCGCCCCCATCAAGTTCGCCGGCGTGTCCGAGAAGATCGACGGCCTGGAGGTGTTCGACGCCGACCGCCACGCGCAGCGCGTGCTGGGCATGGGCGACATCGTGGCCCTGGTCGAGCAGGTCACCAAGGGCGTGGACATGGAGGCCGCGCAGAAGCTGGCCGAGAAGGTCAAGAGCGGCGACGGCTTCGACCTCAACGACTTCCTGGCCCAGATCCAGCAGATGAAGCAGATGGGCGGCCTGTCCAACCTCATGGACAAGCTGCCGGCCCAGCTCACGGCCAAGGCCGGCCAGGTGGACATGGACAAGGCCGAGCGCGAGATCCGCCGCAAGGAAGGCATCATCTGCTCCATGACCGCCAAGGAGCGCAAGAAGCCCGAGATCATCAAGGCCACGCGCAAGAAGCGCATTGCCGACGGCGCGGGCGTGCAGGTCCAGGAAGTCAACCGCCTGCTCAAGGAGTTCGAGCAGATGCAGGAGATGATGAAGAAGATGAAGGGCGGCGGCCTCATGAAGATGATGAAGCGCATGGGCGGCATGAAGGCCATGAAGGGAATGATGGGCGGTGGCGGCGGCATGCCCAAGCTCCCGTTCTGATGGGCACCGCCTGAGCCGCCGGGCCGCGCGCTCTTTCCCGCCAAGCCGCAGCGCAGCCTGCGGCTTTTCTTTTGGCCGCGAGGGCTTTGTGAGAACATGCAGCGCCATGAAGGCTGGTGTTTCGACTTCCCTTGCGGTGTCTCCAGTGACCGGGGCGCGGCTCTCGCGCCGTGACTGGGGTCTGCTGGCGGCCGCCGTGCTGCTGGCTGGCTGCTCGTCCGCACCACGCAAGGGCGCGGGCCCGGCGCCGGTGTCTTCGCCGCAGGCGCTCAATCTGGACGGCGAATTGCGCGAGGCGCTGCTTGCGCGCACCATGCTTGTGGTCAACACGCCCTATACCTATGGCGGCAATTCGCCCGAAGGCGGTTTCGACTGCAGCGGCCTGATCCAGTGGGCCGTGGGCGGCATCACCGAAAACCGCCTGCCGCGCACCACGGCGCAGTGGGCGCAGTTCAGCAATCCCGTGGGCAGCCGCAGCCTGCAGCGCGGCGACTTCGTGTTCTTCAATACCCTGGGCGCGCGCTATTCGCACATGGGCATCTTTGTGGGCAATGGCCAGTTCGTGCATGCACCGTCCAGCGGCGGCACGGTGCAGCGCGTGCGCATGGACAACATCTATTTCGCCAAGCGCTTCACCGAGGCGCGCAGCATCTTCGCCTGAACGCTGGCCGGGCGACGGGCTGATGATTCAATCAAGATTCCAGGGAAATCCAGGGTGTCGGAATGCGTAACAAGCTCGAATTCGCACTGCGCCTGCGCCAGGCCATCGAGGCTGCGGGACTGGAGCCCCGGCCCAGCGTGCTTCTGAAGCTGTTCAATTCCAGTTACTGGGGGCCGCCGATCTCATTCCAGGCGGTCTCGCGCTGGCTGAACGGCGAGGCCGTTCCCGAGCAGGACAAGCTGGTGCTGCTGGCGGGTTTGCTCGAGGTCGAGCCCGATGTGTTGCGCTATGGCGAATCAGCCCACCGGTCCCCGCCGTCCCTGCCGTCGCCGCTCCAATGCCAGGAGCCGGGCGTGGGCTATCTCGAACGCGAAACCTTCGATGCCTTTCTGAAGCTGCCCGCGCCTCAGCGCCAGGTGGTGCGGGAGGTGATCCTCACCTTCGCCAAGGTGCATGGCGAAGGCTGAGCACCGGGCAGGGCAGGCAGGGCAGGCGGCGCACCCACCTGGCGGCAGTCACCGGATGGCCTGCTGCTGCCAGGGCATGGCATGCCAGGGGTGGCGCGGATCGGCCACCCACTGCTGCACTTGCTCGGGCGTCACGCTGCACCCCAGCACGTCGGCGCGGCCACGGGCCAGCCACTGGCTGCGGCCGCGTGCGTAGGCCTGGCCGAAGGCCTGCCAGCTGTCAAAGCAGTCCCGCGCGCGGCATGCATTCAGGTGCAGGATCTGCTGGTGCAGGGCCTCGTCCACCCAGCCCAGCAGCCAGGCGCAGCGCACATGGAAGGCCACGCGCGCGCAGGCAAAGGCCATGGCGGCATGGGGATCGTCACCGGCCTGCAGGCGCTGCAGGTCCAGCGTGAACCAGCGCTGGCGCAGGCCGTCGGGCAACTGGCGTGCGATCTGGGCATCGTCCAGGTCGGTGCGCAGGCCCAGGTGGTGCAGCACCATGGGGCGCAACTGGGTGGTCAGGGCGGAGTCGGCGCCGTTGAGCTGCCGGTCCGCAAAGCCGCCCTGGATGGCGTGAAAGGCCATGGGATGGGCCAGGGCCAGGGCCCAGTCCAGTGCCGCGTCACCGCTGCGGTAGCTGCTGAAGTCGCCGCGTTGGCGCGACGCACGCATGCGCCGCAGGCCGGCGCGCACTGCCCACCAGACCAATGCAGACAGCACAACAAGGGTGAAGGCGTTCATCGCGGATTTCCTGTCCTGCCCGGCGATCCCGCCCGGCGGCGCGCCAGCTCCAGCGACTGCTGCAGGGCCGCGCTGCGCGGCATGCGCTCGAAGGCGGGCACGGGCACGGTGTCGCGGCGTGCCGCGACCAGCCATTGCATCAGGGGCGACCGGATGTCCAGCTGCTCCAGCAGCGCCGGGTGGGACTGCAGCAGCCACAGCTGCTCGGCCTCGGTGCGCAGCTCGCTGGCCGCGCACCAGGCAGCCGCGCTGCCCGTGGCCAGCAGCTGTGCCGGTCGGCGCACGATGCCCATGGCCAGGGCGTCCGCCGGCGCCTCGCCATCGGTATCGAGGTGATTGAGCAGGGCCAGCACATCGGCCAGGTAGCGAGCAATCGGCGGGCGGTTCTGCTTGCCCTTGATCTGGTCGATGCGCAGCCGCCCGTCGTCCCGCACCTGGGCGCTGACGGTGATGCGCGGCTGGGCCGTACCCGTGCGGTAGCTGAACAGCCGCAGCCGGCCCTGCTCGCAGGCTTCGGCGTAGTGCTCGCCATAGCCGCCGCGCAGTGCGCCGCGTTCGCTGAACTGGCCCAGGCAGTGGCGCATCATCTGGCTTTCATAGGCCATTTCGGCGCGCAGGTCCGGGCTTTGGGCATCGAATTCGACGAAGACACCCAGCTGGCCACGCAGCAGCGGGCGCACGGCGCCGGGCCGGTGCTCGGCCCAGCCGCTGTCGCTTCTCCGGGCGAAGGCCAGGTGCTCCAGCGTCCAGCGCGCCAGCGCCTGCGGGCAGTTGATGCGCTGCAGCTTGCCCTCCAGCGCGGTGCCGCGCCGGGTGGACAGGAACTCCAGCAGCCGGCTCTCCAGCGCCAGCAGGGGTGCGCTGTCGGGCTCCACCCACCACAGCGGCGCGCTGCCGTCAGCCGCCGGCCTGTCCGGTGACAGCGGCTGACGGGCCGCATGTTCGCGCAGGCGCTCCAGCGCCCAGGCGGCAGGCTCGGCGCGCCGGTGCAGGCGCAGCAGCTCGGCCTGCGTGGACACGGGCTGCACGGCAGGCGGATCGGCGTCGAGGTTGCCGATCACATGGCGGTAGAAGTGGTTGGCCAGCCAGGCGGCGATCTCCTCGCTGTCGCCGCGTGCAGCGCTGCGCTCGCGGATGCGCTGCTTGATGGCCGGCGCATTGACCACGTCGCGCGGCCGATAGGCACTGGCGGCGTTGGCACCGGCGCCCGGGTTCACCACAGCTTCCACCAGGGCTTGCTGTCCGAGCGCAGCTTGAGGCAGCGCTTGAGGCCGTCCTTTGCCATCCTGTGCTCGGCCTCGCTGTCGTCGGGCGTGAGCTTGGCGATGGCCTCGCGGTGCAGGGCCACGGCCTGGTCGATGGGGCCGCAGCTTTCCATGGCGCAGGCCAGGCGGCGCAGCGTGTAGCACTCGCCCAGGGCGCGCACTTCGGGCAGCAGGGCGTCCAGGCGCGGGCGCACCAGTTCGCCATGGTTTTCGGAGAAGAAGTCGAGCAGGGACATCAGCGAGGCCAGGTAGTCGCGCCGCTGTTCGCGCTGGTCGTCCTCGTCCAGTTCCTCGAACCACTGGTCCAGGCGCTCCAGCCAGATGCCGATTTCGCCTGCGCGGCCCAGCTGGTAGAGCGCCAGCGCCGCGCTGGGGAAGTAGTCCGTGGGGCAGTGGCGGCTGTAGCCGTAGTCCTGAGTGAAGTGCCACAGCTGCTCGGCCGCCGTGACGATGCCGGGTCGGTCGTCACGGCGGATGGCGCACCACAGCAGGCCGTCATGGTGTTCGGCAAAGGGGCTGCTGGACAGGCCCTTGTGGTGCAGGGCCGCCGCCTCGTCATAGCGCTGCTGCGAGCGGTACTTGATGGCCAGGTTGTTGCAGAGCATGGAGTAGACGTGCAGGTGCGCGTCCTTGTACATGCCCTGGCCGCTGGCCCAGAAGGCCTCGAAGCGGGCCAGGCCCTCTTCGTAGTAACGCTGCACCAGCGGCTCGCGCACCTCGTCGGCCGGCACCTGCCGGCCTTCGCCCATGAGGGCGGCCAGGTCGTCCTCATCATCCAGGGTCACGCCCGCCGCATAGCACCAGTGGGCGCCGTGGCACAGGGGAAAGGGGCGTGCCAGCGCCTGGCCCGCGTCAAGCACCGCAAAGCGTGCAGCCCACAGCAGGGACAGCGGTTCGTAGTTGGCGTACCGGGGCTGCTCGCAAACACCGCGTTCGAGCAGTGGCAGCGCTTGGTCCCAATGGTGTTCCCGTGCCAGGCGCCAGCCTTCGACAAGGTCCAGCATCGGATGGTTCGGCGCCTGCGAGCGTGCCAGTGCCAGGTACTCGTCGGCACCGCGCGGCGCAGCCGGGCTGTCTTCCAGAAGCTCTTGGAGCTGGGGGTGCAGGCCGGCCCACGCCAGGATCAGCGCCCACGTGGGCGCTTGCCCGGTATCGCTGTCCACCATGCGCAGCGCGAGTTCGTAGGCCTGTGCAGCCGAGCCCTGGCGATAAGGCAATATGCATTCGAGAGCCAGGTTCGCCGCATCGGCCAGGCGGCCCGCCTCTTCCAGCCACTGCAGCACCAGGCCGCTGAAGGCATCGTCGGAGTCATCCACCAGGCCGAAGCGGCCCAGCGCGGCCAGCTGCAGCGCGGCCTCGGGCTGGCCCATGGCATGGCAGGCCATGGCCTGCAGCCGGGCCGCATGGACCTTGCGGTGCGTGCGCACCGCCTGCGATGCGGCGGGGCTTTCGGTGCGGGCCAGGTGCTGCTCCGCCGCCATGAGCACGGCCGGAACGCTTTGCGGGGCCAGCGGCAGGACCTCGCGCGCAAGGTGCAGCCAGTCGTCGAAGTCCACGTTCTGCTCTGCATCGGCCTGGGTCAGCAGCGCCGTGGCAGCCTGCACCTGGCGCACGGTGGCGGGCACATCGCCGCGCAGACGGGCCAGCTCGGCCTTGCGCAGGCAGGCACGCGCGTCGCGGCGCGCGGGGGAGGCCTCGCCATCCGGGTCGCTGCGTTCGTGGCTGCGCTGCAGGTCCACGCCTTGCTCGGCCAGCTCCCAGGCCTGGGCTTCGCGGGCCAGGTAGTGCCAGCCGTTCCAGTAGCGGTAGGGCTCGCCGGTATGCGGCAGCCGGCCCATGAGATCGGCGGCGGGCGCGAGCAGGGCCACGCCGCCTTCACGGTCAAAGCGCAGCCGGCTCTGGATGTCGCTGAGCGCCAGGCTGGCCGTGGCCAGCAGGTGGTTGTCGCCCTGCAAGGGCTGCAGCGTGGCAGCGCGGTGTTCGCGCAGCAGTGCGTTGGCGGTTTCGGGCCGTTCCAGGTCCAGCCAGAGATCGTGCAGGCGCTCCAGCTCGCCCACCGTGGCCGGGGCGAAACGTTGCTGGGAGAGCAGCTCCATGACGGCCGCCTGGCGTTCGGCCGGGGCGATGGGGCTGGCATCATCCTCCTGCTGCAGCAGGTCGTGCGCCTGGTCCATGAAGGCATGCAGGGCTTCGCCCTCAAGGACGGCCTGGGCGGTGGCGGGCTGGGAGGTGTTCATGGAATCGATAGCAAGCAAGCGAAGCTGGAAAAGCCATGCAGGCCGACGGACCTCAGGGCGGCGACCCCGCGATGCTAGCGGGCCAGCCGGCACCATGCCAGAGTGGCCAGGCTGTTTTCACGTCCTGTTACATGCAAAAAAGCCCGGCATTGCCGGGCTTTGGTTCCGCAGGAGGTCGCTGGGCCGCCGGGGCCGGGTTGGGCTCAGTGGCGCACCACGACTTCGCCGCGCAGCGTGAAGGTGCGGGCCTCGGTGATCTTCACATCGATCATCTGGCCGATCAGGCGTTCGTTGCCCGGGAAGTTGACCACGCGGTTGCACTCGGTGCGGCCCATGAGTTCGCTGCCATCGCGCTTGGACAGTCCTTCCACCAGCAGGCGCTGCACCGTGCCCACGCGCTCGTCGCTGATGTCCTTGATGTTGTTGTTGATCACGGCCTGCAGCTCCTGCAGGCGGCGCAGCTTGACCTCGTGCGGCGTGTCGTCGTGCAGGTTGGCGGCCGGCGTGCCGGGGCGGGGGCTGAAGATGAAGCTGAAGCTGTTGTCGAAGCGCACGTCGTGGATGAGCTTCATCATCTTCTGGAAGTCTTCCTCGGTCTCGCCGGGGAAGCCCACGATGAAGTCGCTGCTCATGGCCATCTCGGGCCGGATGGCGCGCAGCTTGCGGATGGTGCTCTTGTATTCCATGGCCGTGTAGCCGCGCTTCATGGCCATGAGGATCTTGTCGCTGCCGTGCTGCACGGGCAGGTGCAGGTGGCTGACCAGCTTGGGCAGCCGAGCGTAGGCCGCGATCAGGCGCGGCGTGAACTCGTTGGGGTGGCTGGTGGTGTAGCGGATGCGCTCGATGCCGGGGATCTCGGACACGTACTCCAGCAGCAGGGCAAAGTCGGCGATCTCGGCCGTGTCACCCATCTTGCCCAGGTAGGCGTTGACGTTCTGGCCCAGCAGCGTGACTTCCTTCACGCCCTGATCGGCCAGGCCGGCGACCTCGATCAGCACGTCCTCGAACGGGCGGCTGACTTCCTCGCCGCGCGTATAGGGCACGACGCAGTAGCTGCAGTACTTGGAGCAGCCTTCCATGATGGAGACGAAGGCCGAGGAGCCTTCCACGCGCGCGGGCGGAAGGTGGTCGAATTTCTCGATCTCGGGAAAGCTGATATCGACCTGGGGCTTGTGCTTGGCGGCGCGTGCATTGAGCAGCTCGGGCAGGCGGTGCAGGGTCTGCGGGCCGAAGACCACGTCCACATAGGGCGCGCGCTTGATGATTTCCTCGCCCTCCTGGCTGGCCACGCAGCCGCCCACGCCGATGAGCACGCCGCGTTCCTTCAGGTGCTTGTAGCGGCCCAGGTCGCTGAACACCTTCTCCTGCGCCTTCTCGCGCACCGAGCAGGTGTTGAACAGGATCAGATCGGCCTGCTCGGGATCGTCGGTGGATTCGTAGCCCTGGGCTGCGCCCAGCACATCGGCCATCTTGTCCGAGTCGTACTCGTTCATCTGGCAGCCGAAGGTTTTGATAAAGACTTTCTTGGACATGGTGGGGTTCCGTCAGGCAGCCGCCGCACTGCAAGCGGCGGTCTGCAAAAAATGAAGGTGGCTCGGCCAGGGGGCGGCGTGCCCCATGGCCGGGCCGCTGCGCCCCGCAAGGCGCGGGCCGCGTCAGCCGTGTACGTGCTGTGCGCTTGCTGTGGTGTGCGCGGTGCTCAGTTGAAGATGCGCTGCAGCATCGACTTGGGCTTGTAGTGCTTGTCGGCCTCGGCCTTGGTCAGGATCCAGGCCTGGTGCAGCCACTGCGTCTGCGGCTCGATCACATAGCCCACCACGAGCTTGCTGCCCTGGTAATTGATGGCCTGCACCAGCGTGCGTTCAGGGCTGAACAGGCGAAAGCCCGGACTGGTGCGAATGGTCTTGCCGTCGATCTCCACCTCGGGGAACTGGGTCACGACCAGCTCGCCGAACTGGGCCTGCGGCGGGAAATTGCGCGTCTCGTTGGACGGCAGGCCCTGCGCGGCCACGCCCAGGCTGGCGCAGGCCAGGCCGGCGAGCAGGGCGCCGGCACACAGGCGGCGGACGGGAGAGAAATGGGGCTTGCAGCGGTTCATGGTGTACATCCAGGGGCTGAACCCGCGATTCTACGAACTTGCCGCCGCGCAGGCGCGGCACTCGGGCATTGGTTCAGGTGCGGCCCGGCGCATACAGCACCGCCTTGGGCGGGCGGCACAGGCCCCAGAAGCGCAGGCCGATCAGTTCGGCCATCTGCACGCCCATGGCCGTGGGCGCGGAGATGGTGGCCAGGGCGGCGATGCCGACCTTGGCGCATTTGCGCACCAGCTCATGGCTGCCGCGGCTGGAGAGCACGACAAAGCCGGCCTCGCCCAGGCGGCCTGTGCGGGAGAGGCGGCCGACCAGCTTGTCCAGTGCGTTGTGGCGGCCCACGTCTTCGAGCACATCCGTCAGTTGCCCGTCCAGCCCTGCCCAGCCTGCGGCATGCACGGCGCCGGCTTCGGCGTTGAGCAACTGCAGCGGCGGCAGTGCCGCGATGGCTGCGCAGACGGTGTCGGCATCGACACGGGCGATCCAGTCGTGCGCGGGCAGCGGATCGAAGGACAGGTCCAGCGCCGCGAAGCTGTCCACGCCGCAGACACCGCAGCCCGTGCGCCCGCTCATGCTGCGGCGCCGGTCCTTGAGGCGGGCGAAGCAGCGCGAAGCCACGTCCAGCTGCACCTCGATGCCGTCCATGCCGGCCGGCAGGCCTGCGGCCTGTGCAGCCACGGTGCGCACCTCGATGCCGTAGCAGTCGGCAGCGCTGTCCAGAATGCCTTCGGTGAGCGCAAAGCCCAGCGCAAAGTCTTCCAGGTCCGAGGGCGTGCCCATCATCACGGCGTGAGAGATGCCATTGAACACCAGGGCGATGGGGACTTCGCTGGCCAGCACCTGCGGCTCGGCCTGGATGCTGACGGCGCCGCCTTCACCGAGCCGGTGGCGCGCCACCGCATGCGTGCGCAGCGCGGCAATGGCAGGCGGGGCGGCGCATGCAGCATCTGCTGCGCCGGGGCCTGCGTCTGGGGCGGGGACGGGTGCGGGGGCGGGGGCGTGTTCGGTGGTGGCGTTCATGGCGTGGGCCGCGCAGGCGGCTTCCGCATGATATCGGCGCCGCCGCGCGTGCTCAGTCCAGCAATGCCATGCCCTTGATCTGGGCGAAGACATGCATGCCCGGCGCAATGCCCAGCTGCCGGGCGGAATGCAGGGTGATGCGTGCCAGCAGGCGGGACGGGCCCAGCTGCAGCGAGACCATGACCTGGCCCGGGCCGTCCTCGCGCAGCTCCTGCACGGTGGCAGGCAGGATGTTGAGGATGCTGCTGTCTTGCGGGTGCTGCAGGCTCAGGCTCACATCGCGTGCCTGCACGCGCAACTGCACGGTTTCGCCGACGGGGCGCGGGCAGGCCATGACAAGGCGCAGGCGCCCGCCATCGAAGCACAGCGTGCTCAGGTGTGCATCGGGATCGTGCTGCTGGACCTGTGCGCTGACCATGGCCGCTGCCGTGTCGCCCATGCTCAGGGGCAGGTCCAGCCGTGCCAGCAGCTCGCTGGTGGCGCCGGCCGCGGCGATGCCGCCTGCCTTGAGCAGCACCAGGTGCTGGGCCAGGCGCGCGACCTCGTCGATGGAGTGGCTGACGTAGAGGACGGGAATGTCGAGTTCGCGGCGCAGCTGGTCCAGGTAGGGCAGGACCTCGGCCTTGCGCTGGGCGTCCAGCGCGGCCAGGGGCTCGTCCATCAGCAGCACCCGCGGGCTGGTGGCCAGCGCCCGCGCAATGGCCACGCGCTGGCGCTCGCCGCCCGACAGGGTGGAGGGCATGCGGTCCATCAGGTGGCCTATGCCCAGCAGTGACACGGCCTGGTCCTGGGACACCTTGCGCCGCGCGGCCGGCGTGCGCCGCATGCCGTAGTCGATGTTGCGCCGCACGGTCAGGTGCGGGAACAGGCTGGCCTCCTGGAACACATAGCCCAGCGCACGGCGGTGCGTGGGCAGCCATTGGCTGGCCGCATCGTCCTGCCAGACCTCGCCGTTGACGGCGACGCGGCCGCGCGCGCGCTCCAGCCCCGCCAAGGCGCGCAGGCAGGTGGTCTTGCCGCAGCCCGAGGGGCCGAACAGGGCGGTGACGCCGCGCCCGGGCAACTGCAGCTGCACGTCAAGGCGGAAGTCGGCACGTTCCAGCGCCAGGTTTGCGATGATTTCCGAGGAGGGATGGGAGTGCGCGGCGTCGGACATCAGGGAGGGAGAGAAGGCGGTCATCATGCGCGGCGCTCCTCGCGCGGCTGCAACAGGTGCAGGGCCAGAAGAACCAGGAAGGAGAACACCACCATGCCGCCTGCCAGCCAGTGGGCGTGGGCGTACTCCATGGCCTCCACATGGTCGTAGATCTGTACCGAGACCACGCGCGTCACGCCGGGAATATTGCCGCCCAGCATCAGCACCACGCCGAACTCGCCCACGGTGTGCGCAAAGGTCAGCACGGCTGCCGTGATGAATCCCGGCCGCGCCAGCGGCAGCGCCACGGTGAAGAAGCGGTCCAGCGGCCCCGCGCCCAGGCTGGCCGCAGCCTCCATGGGCCGCGTGCCCAGGGATTCGAAGGCACGCTGCAGCGGCTGCACCGTGAACGGCATGGAATAGACCAGCGAACCGATGACCAGGCCCGGAAAAGTGAAGGGCAGGGTGCTCAGCCCCAGCGCCTGCGTCAGCTGCCCCACGGGGCCGTTGGGACCCATGGTCACCAGCAGGTAAAAACCGATCACCGTAGGCGGAAGCACCAGGGGCAGCGCCACCACGGCGCCAATCGGGCCGCGCCAGCGCGAGCGCGTATGCGCCAGCCACCAGGCCAGCGGCGTGCACAGCGTCAGCAGCAGCACCGTGGTCACGCTGGCAAGTTTCAGCGTCAGCCGTATGGCGGCGTAGTCGTCGGCGGTAAGAATCATGCGGGAAGAATTCAGTGGTTCGCAGCGCTGTTGGATCTCATTCAACGCACGAAACCGGCGCGGCCCGGCTCAGCGACGCTGAGCACGGGCCCGTGCCGGCCGACCCCTCCCCAGGAGAGAGGGAAGGCGCGCAAGCGCGCCTCAACAGGTGTCAGAAGCTATAGCCGTAGGAGCGGATGATGGCACGGGCCTTGTCGGCGCGCAGGTACTTCATCAGCTCGGCGGCGGCTTCGCTGTCCTTGCCGCTGTTGAGCACGATGCCGTCCTGGCGGATGGGCTCGTGCATGGAGCCGGGCACCTGCCAGGCCGAGCCTTCGCGCAGCTTGCCGTTTTCCATCACCTGCGACAGGGCCACAAAGCCCAGCTGGGCATTGCCCGTGGCCGCGAACTGGTAGGTCTGGGCAATGTTCTCGCCCATGACGATGCGCGGCTGCACCTGGGCCGTGATGCCCAGCTTGTTCAGCACTTCCATGGCTGCCGTGCCGTAGGGCGCCAGCTTGGGATTGGCCACGGCGATGTGCTTGTAGTCGCCGGTCTTGAGGACCTCGCCCTTGTCGTCTACATAGCCGGCCTTGGGGCTCC
Organism: Delftia sp. ASV31; assembly: GCF_016428765.1. Lineage (NCBI taxonomy): Bacteria > Pseudomonadati > Pseudomonadota > Betaproteobacteria > Burkholderiales > Comamonadaceae > Delftia > Delftia sp. ASV31. The sequence continues at coordinate 26,233 of NZ_JAELTK010000019.1, read as the reverse complement.
ACAGCACCAGCTGGCCGATGGCGTAGGTGAAGCGCGAATCGGGCAGGCCGCGGCCTTCCTTGGCAATCTTCTCGGGCGTGGTGTCGTCGGCGGCCAGCAGGATCTGGAAGGGCGCGCCGTTGACGATCTGCGCATAGAACTTGCCCGTGGCGCCGAAGGACAGCAGGGCCTTGTGGCCGGTGTCCTTCTCGAACTCGGCGGCGATCTTCTGCATGGGCGCCGTGAAGTTGGCGGCGACGGCCACCGACACTTCGGCGGCCTGCGCGGCGGCCCAGCCCAACAGGGCAAGGGCGGCGAAGGCGGTGGCACGCAGGGGCTGGTTCACGTTCATGGGTCTCTCGCTATTCCGTTGGTGAATAGCGCAGTGTAACGACCTGAAAATGCGCATGCAGGGTGCAGGCGTTTTGCTTGGCGGGAAATAACGCTTGGCGGGCATGATGCTGCGCATGACTGCCGCAACCCCCGCTTCTCCCTCAGACCTGGTGCCCGCGCTGGGCCATGACCTGGCCGATCGGCGCATCGCCATCCTGCGGCATATCGCGGCAGGGCATTCGATTTCCCAGGCCGCGCGCGAGGCGGGTGTCAGCTACAAGGCGGCCTGGCAGGCGCTGGATGTGCTGACCAATCTGGCGGGCCGTGCCCTGGTGGAGCGCTCGGTGGGCGGCGCCGGCGGTGGTGGCGCGCGCATCACCGAGGCCGGGCAGTCCCTGCTGGCCATGGCCGATGCGCTGGAGCAGGCGCGCGCGCAGGTGCTGCAGCGCTTTGGCGGGCCCGCTGGCGTTTCTTCGGCGGCTCCCGGGCTGGGGCTGGGCCTGCGCACCAGCATGCGCAATCTGTGGCCTTGCCGGGTTGGTGCCCTGCAGGCGCAGGGCGCCCAGGTCCGCGTCTGGCTGCTGCCCGACGGCGGCGGGGATGCATCAGGCATTGCCGCACGCATCACCGAAGAAAGCGCCCAGTTGCTGGGCCTGGCGCCGGGCCTGCCCCTGATGGCGCTGTGCAAGGCCGCAGCCGTGCAGGTGCTGCCTTCGGCGCCACGCTCCGATGTGCATGCCCAGGCCAATGCCTGGCCCGCCCAGGTGCAGCGCGTGGCCCGGGCCGACAGGGCGGGGCCGCGTGAAGTGGTGGCACAACTGCCCTGGGGCGGTAGCGGCGTGGGTTACGCGGCCGAGCCGGCAGAGGGCGAGTCCTGGACCTTGCGCGCAGGGCGCAAGGTCTGGCTGACGGTGCCGGAGTCCGCCGTGGTGCTGGCCGTGGCTGATTGAGCGGGTGGAACGGATGGAGCGTTGAAGCAGCAGCAGCGCGTTGCGCATGCGCAGCAGTGGCTGCAGATTCGGACGGGTCTGATGGCGCATTCAGGGCGGTATACGAAGAATTGCGCCGCTGTGAAACCTGCGCGCTCTGGCGGCGCGGGCTTTTCTGGCGACCGAATCATCGAAACCTCCCTGGCCCTCCATGAGCATCCTGAAATTGCGCAGGCAAGAGAAAGTGGCGGTCTACACCGCCTTGCTGTGTTCCTTCATCGCGGCATTCATCTTCTTCGCGTCCGAAGGTGTTGCTGAAAGTTTTCGGCAGCGGCTGGATGCGCTGGCCATCTGCGCCGTCATCGGTGCGCTGGTGACCTGGTTCAATCACTGGTGGTTCCGGGTCTGGGGCTGGCATCTGGTGCCTGTGACCCTGCTGCTGTTTTATGCCGGCACGCTGGCCGCAGGGTGGCTGTTTGGCGGATGAAGGCGGTGAAAGCGGTGGTGTGGGAACCTGCTGCCACGCTTTGCATCGAATGTCCTTTTCGACTGCCTCACCAGGCCATCCACGGCCTTGCCCCTGCCATGAAGACCACCCTGTCCGCCGCCCTGATCTGCCTGCTCCTGTCCACCCCGGCCATGTCCCGTCCGCTGGACCCGGCTCCTCTGGATGCCTCGCAGTTCAACCTGGGGCTGGTCGGGTTCGCGGGCGAGATCTCGCCTGCGGAGCGGCACCTGGAGGCCATGCTCAGGCGGCCCGAGGCCAATGCCGTCCTGCTGTCGGTGATCGACGATCCGCGCCGATCTCCCGTGGCCAAGCTCTATGCGCTGTGCGGCCTCAAGCGCATGGGCAGCGGCGGCTACGAGGCCGCGCTGATCAAGCTGCGCGGCTTTGAGGGCCAGGTCTCCGTGATGCTGGGAGACCAGATGTTCCAGGAAGACATCCGCGAGGCGGCAGACCGCATCGAAAACCTGGAGTGCAGCGAAGGCGGTTGAGCCTGGGCACGCCGGTTGCCGGACAAAAAAAGAGCTGCCATCGGCAGCTCTTTGCATTGTGGGGCATCGTTCTGAGCCGGAGAATCTGAGCCGCTCAGGACAGCTCGCGTCCCTTGAGTTCAGGGATCAGGAAGGCCGTGGCCAGCATGTCCAGCACATAGATGGCCGCCAGCAGTGCGATCGCCACCTGGAACGAATAGCTCATGGCCAGCGCACCGATCACCACCGGGCCCAGTCCGCCCACGGCGCGGCCGATGTTGAACAGCACGTTCTGCGCGGTGGCGCGGGCCTCGGTGGGGTAGGCCTCGCTCATCACGGCGCCGTAGCCGCCCATCATGCCGTTGACGAACAGGCCCATGAGGGCCCCCGCCCAGAGCATGGCCGTGGGGTCGGACAGCTGCGAATAGAGCACGACCATGATGACCGAGCCCAGCTGGAAGATCAGGAAGCTGGGCTTGCGTCCGATGCGGTCGGCCAGCTGGCCGAAGACCCAGATGCCGACCATCATTCCCACCACGGTCACGGCAGTCCATATCGAGGACTTGGTCAGGCTGAAGCCCAGTTGCTTGGACAGGAAGCTGGGCATCCAGATCATGATGCCGTAGTAGCCGAAGTTCTGGACCGAGGTCAGCACGATCACGCCCAGGCTGACCTTGGTCGTGGCGCGGTCCTTCACCAGCAGCTTCAGGCTTTGCAGCACCGGCACGCGGGCCGAGGGCGTGGCGGACTGCTGGCGCTTCACGAAGACTTCGGGCTCGTGCAGCTTGTTGCGGATCACCCAGGCCACCACGGCCGGTATCACGCCCACCAGGAACATGCCGCGCCAGCCGATGAGGGGCAGCAGCAGCGGCGTCAGCAGCGCCGCACCCAGCACGCCCATTTGCCAGCCCAGGGCCACGTAGGACGAGACGCGGGCGCGGTGGCGTGCGGGCCAGGCCTCGGCGGCCAGTGCCATGCCGATGCCGAACTCGCCGCCCAGGCCGATGCCCGCAATCGTGCGGTAGGCCAGCAGGTCCCAGTAGCCCTGCGCGAATGCGCACAGGCCCGTGAAGACTGCGAACAGCATGATGGTCCAGGTCAGCACGCGGATGCGCCCGTAGCGGTCGCTGAGCAGGCCGAAGAAGATGCCGCCGAACACGGCACCGATCAGCGTCCAGGTCACCAGCGAGCCGGCCTGGCCCGGCGTGAGGTGCAGGTCGGCCGAGATGGCCGACAGCATGAAGCCCAGGATCAGCAGGTCGAAGCCGTCCATGGCATAGCCGACGGCCGAGCCGGCCAGGGCCTTCCAGCTGTAGCCATTGACCTGGGTGGCATGTGTGCCGACATGCGTGTCTGTGCTGGCGCCGGCAGCATTGGCTGCGAGCGCCCCGGAGGAAGTGGTGGTCACGTGAAAATCCTTGAAAGCCAGGACGGCGCGCGCTCTCGCTGGGGTGCGGCACCACGCGAAACGCCTGCGCCGCCGGCTGGGCCGGCGTGCGGGCACGCTGCGCGTGTGCGGCATCCTGGAGTGGCGATGGGCACGGGAAATCCTGGTGGGAAAACAAGCTGGGCGGCCGGCATGCCGGGGCATGGCAGGGGCTGCGCGCAAAGACAGAGCGCAAGGTGCAGCGCCAAAAGACCGCTTCTGCAAAAAGCGAAAGCCCTGAAATCGGCCGGGCGATCAGGGCTTGGAGGCGGTGGGCAGGCCCTGCGAGGAGAGGGCGGCCCATGCGAGCGGGCGCAATGGTAAGGCAAGTCGCCAGCCAAGGCAAGCTGCGGGGCTTATGCCAGGGCGCTGGGTCTTTGGCCGGGGCGCCAAGGGGGCTCGTGCTAGGCTGGCGCCCGCTGCGGCCATTGCGCCGCTGGCGCGCCCCATTTCTGCCCGGGTCCGTCTATGACCTTGCGGTGCAGTGCGGCGATATCTCGCAGGTTTTGCCAATAAAAACAATTCTCATTACAGTTTGGCATTCCGAGTTCTCCAACCTCCGATCCTTTCTGCCATGCATCCCATCCTGATTGCAGCCGCCCTGGCCCTGGGCGCGGCCGCCCCGATGAGCCAGGCCGCAGCCGCCGGCACCGTTCAACAGCCCGTGAAGAAGAGCCTCTCCGTTGCGGAGGTGGTCAAGCATTACGGCACCCTGGTGCACGCCAATTACTCGGACTCCATCAGCTCCGCCAAGACCATGCAGAAAGCCATTGCGGCCTTTCTGGCGGCGCCCAGCGAGCAGGGCCTGAACCAGGCACGCAAGGCCTGGCTGGATGCCCGGGAGTACTACGGCCAGACCGAGGCCTTCCGCTTCTACGCCGGCCCCATCGACAACGATGAAGGCCCCGAAGGCCAGATCAACGCCTGGCCCATGGATGAGTCCTATGTGGACTATGTGGAAGGCAACCCCAACGCTGGCATCATCAACAACCGCAAGGAAGCCATCACCAAGAAGCGCCTGGCCGAGCTCAACGAGCATGACGGCGAGGAAAACGTTTCCACCGGCTGGCACGCCATCGAGTTCATGCTCTGGGGCCAGGACCTGAACGACAAGGGGCCGGGCGCGCGTCCGTACACCGACTTCGTCGATGGCAAGAAGTCCAATGCCGACCGCCGCCGCGAGTACCTGAAGGTGGTGACCGCGCTGCTGATCGAGGACCTGCAATCCGTGGCCGACCAGTGGAAGCCCGGCTCGCCCAAGAACTTCCGCGCCCAGTTCGAGAAAAAGCCCGATGACGCGCTGCGCCGCATCTTCGTGGGCCTGGGTTCGCTGTCGCGCGGCGAGCTGGCCGGCGAGCGCCTGGAGGTGGCCCTGGCCAGCCGCGACCAGGAAGACGAGCACTCCTGCTTCTCGGACAACACGCACCGCGATGCGGTGACCAATGCCCAGGGCATCCTCAACGTCTGGCAGGGCAGCTACAAGCGCCTGGATGGCAGCGAGCTGCAAGGCCCTGGCATCAAGGACTGGGTGGCCTCCAAGGACAGCGCGCTGGCCGACAGGACCACGCGCCAGATCATGCAGTCGGTGCAGGCGGCCCAGGCCATTCCCGCGCCGTTCGACCAGGCCATCCAGGGCGCACGCGACTCGGCCTCGCGCGCCAAGATCCAGGCCACCATCGACAGCCTTGTCCAGCAGAGCAAGGACCTGGTGGAGGCGGCCAATGCCGTCGGCATCACCCAGCTCAACCTGGTGGACCCCAAGGCCAACTAAAAGAACATCCACGCCAGCGTCCATCCATTCCTGCGCCCATGTGCCAAGGCCGCCGCCCCCGAAAGGGTTCGGCGGCCCTGGCTTTTCCAGGGACGTCCCCACCCATGAATCTCTCCCCATCGCTGCTGGTCGCTGCCTCCCTGGTCCTGATGGGCTGCTCGGCCCAACAGCAGGACACGGTGGCTGCCGCGCCAGTACCGCAGCCTGCTCCCGATCCAGCTCCTGATCCAGCTCTTTTGTTCGCGGCACCCGGCGAGCCCCTGCCCCCGGGCGGCCAGACCACGGTCCACGCCACGGGCCGCAACGCCTTCTCGCTGCCCGCCGCCAACCTGGAGGATGCAGAGCGCACGCGCTTCGTCATCGGCAACTCCTTCTTCAAGCGCAACTGGGTGCAGGCCCCGGCCTCCACCACGGCGCGCGATGGCCTGGGCCCGCACTTCCTGGCGCGCTCCTGCGGCGGCTGCCATGTGCAGGACGGCCGTGCCCAGCCGCCCGACTTCCACAACCCGCTCAAGCCCCAGCCCTTCGCGGGCCTGCTCATGCGGCTGTCCATTCCGGGCGAAGGCCCGCACGGCAGCCCGGTGCCGGACCCGGTCTATGGCGACCAGTTCAACACCGAGGGTGTGCTGGGTGTCAAGGGCGAGGGCCAGCTGCGCATCCGCTATGAACAGGTGCATGGCCGCTTTGCCGACGGCACGGCCTACACGCTGGAAAAGCCGGTCTACGAGCTGGCTGCGCTCAACTACGGCCCCCTGGCCGCCAACCTGATGACCAGCCCGCGCATTGCGCCCCAGGTCATCGGCCTGGGCCTGCTGGAGCACATCCCGGAGTCCGAGATCCTGGCCAACGCTGCCGCCCAGGCGGCCCTGGGCGGCCCCATCAAGGGCCAGCCCAACTATGTCTGGGATGCCTACGGCGAACGCATGATGCTGGGCCGCTTCGGCTGGAAGGCCAACGTGGCCTCCATTGCCCACCAGACGGCCTCGGCCTTCCTGGGCGATATCGGCATCACATCGAAGCGTTTCCCGCACCAGACCTGCACGCCAGCACAAAAGGACTGCCTGGCCGCGCCCAACGGCAACGGCGCCGAGGGCGTGGAGATCGAGGACCGCGTGCTGGACGACGTGATCTTCTACCAGGCCACGCTGGCGCCGCCTGCACGGCGCAACGCCAGCGACCCGGCCGTGCGCCGTGGCGAGGCACTGTTCCACCAGGCCCAGTGTGCGCAGTGCCACCGGCCCTCGTACAAGACCGGCGGGGAGCTGTTTCCCGCGCTGTTGCCGGCACTCAGCAGCAAGGGGTTGTCGGGCCAGACCATTGCGCCCTACACCGACCTGCTGCTGCACGACATGGGCGATGCGCTGGCCGATGGCCGGCCCGACTTCAAGGCCTCAGGCCGCCAGTGGCGCACGCCGCCGCTGTGGGGCATAGGCCTGCTGCCCGATGTCAACAACCACCAGCGCCTGCTGCACGACGGCCGTGCGCGCGGTGTGCTGGAAGCCATCCTCTGGCACGGCGGCGAAGCCGAAGCCGCGCGCGAACAGGTGCGCCAGTTCAGCGCCGAAGACCGTGAAGCCCTGGTCAAATTTGTGGAGTCCCTCTGATGCAAGACATGCGCATGACGCCTCGCCAAATCCTTTGCGCCGCCGCGCTGGCGCTGCTGGCCGCCGCCCCGGTCCATGCCCAGGAAGTGGATGCCAACATGGCCATTCCCTTCTACAACACGGCCCACGCCGTGCAGGGGCTGTACGGCCAATGGTTCGCACCCCAGGCCAAGGCCGCGCAGGCATCCGCCCAGGCGCTGAGCCAGGCGCTGCGCGCGCACTGCGCAGCACCTGCGGCCCCTGCGGGATCGGCCGCTGCCACGCTGCAGACGGCGCGCCAGGCCTATGTGCAATCGTCGCGGCAGTGGAGCAGCCTCTCGGCCGTGGCCCTGGGTCCGCTGGTGGAGCGCCGCTCGGCACGTCTGGTGGACTTTCGCCCCATGCGCCCGGCCCTGCTCAAGAAGGCCATACAGTCGGCCCCCGCCGATCTGGCTGCCATGGAGCGCATCGGCGCACCCGCCAAGGGATACCCGGCGCTCGAGAACCTGCTGTGGACCCAGCCCGTGGAGCCGCAGACGCCGGCCTGCGCCTATGCCACCCTCGTGGCCGAGGAAATCGGCGCCGAGATGGGCATCCTCAGCAAAGGCTTTGCCAAGCTCGCGGCCCAGGATTGGTCCGAGGACGGCGATGCCACCACCGAAGCCATGGCCGAGTTCATCAACCAGTGGGTGGGCGGCCTGGAGCGCCTGCGCTGGGCGGACATGGAAAAGCCTTTGCGCAGTGCGGGCAGTGCGGGCAGCAAACCGCCTGCCTGGGAGCATCTCGCCAGCGGCAGCACCCTGGAGATCTGGCGCGCGCACTGGCAGGGCCTGCGCACGCTGGCCGTGAGCGTGGACCGCAAGGTGCCCCAGCCCGGCGTGGACATCGTGCCCATCGAGTCCTACCTGCGCGGCCGTGGCCTGAACCCGCTGGCCGACCGCTGGCTCAAGGCCGTCAACGAGGCCGATGCCGGCATGCGCGCCCTGACCGAGCCGACCGCCAAGGCCGTCGATGCCGCGACCAAGCCGCTGTCGCGCCTCAAGCGCCTCATGGAAGGCGAGGTGGCGCCTGCGCTGGAAGTCAACATCGGGTTCTCGGATGCCGACGGGGATTGAGCAGGCGCTGAATCGCCGCCGCTGGCTGCAGGGCATGGGGCTGCTGGCTGCCATGCCGCTGGCAACTTCCCATGCGGCCAGGCCGTCTGGCCCGGCACGGTCGCTGGCTGCGGCCTGGATGCAGGGCGAGCAGATGCGTGTCGGCATCGTGCAGGCCAGTGCGCAGGTGGACAGGCCGCTGCAGGTGCTGCAGGCCCTGGATGTGCCCACGCGCGCCCATGGCATGGCCGCGCTGCGCGACGGCTCCGTGGTCTTCGCCAGCCGCCGCCCCGGTGACTGGCTGGTGCGCTTGAAGCCTGGACAGGCCGCCGAGGATGCGCAGTGGCAGTGGATAGAGCCCGACCGCTTCTTCAACGGCCATGTCATCGAAAGCGCCGATGGCCGCCATCTCTACACCACCGAGACCGACCTGGAAGATGCCCAGGGACTGATCGGCGTGCGCGATGCCATCACCTTGGAGAAGATCGCCGAATGGCGCACGGGCGGCATGGATCCGCACCAGTTGCTGCTGGACGCCGACGGCACGCTCATGGTCGCCAATGGCGGCATTCCCACGCAGTCCGAAACCGGCCGGCGCAAGCTGCAGCTGGACCACATGGATTCGTCCATCGCACGGCTGCTGCCGGCCGAAGGCGGCGCCCGTGCCGGCCTGTGGAAGCTGGACGACAACCGCCTGAGCCTGCGCCACCTGGCCTGGGGCCCGCAGGTCGCCCACGCGCCCGCGCGCCGCTGGCTGGGCATTGCGCTGCAGGCCGAGCACCGCGACACCGAAGCGCGCGCCGCCGCGCCCGTGCTGGCCCTGTTCGATGGCCACCGTTTGCATGCCGTGCCCCTGCCCGAAGGGCGCGAGCCCCTGGCCGGCTATGGCGGAGACATAGGCTGCGACGGCCAGCTCTTTGCCGTCAGCTGCCCGCGCGTGAACACCGTCACCTGGTGGCAGGTGCCCGACAGCGGCCAGGCCAGTGGCCGCTGGCTGCGCGGCGACGCCATGCCGGGTGTGTACTGCGTGGCCAACGCAAGTGTCTCGCTGGATGCCAAGGGCCGGCCCCTGCCTGCCGAGCCCGCGCTGTGGATGGGCGGCGCACGCCAGGCCCAATTGCGCCAGCGCGGCCAGGTGCTGCGCACGGTGCCGGTTCCCGGCATGGCGCTGGACAACCACTGGATTGCGTTGGAGCGCGGCAGCTAGCAGCCGGAGGCGGCGCCGCAAACGGCGCGCTCTGGCGGAGTGCAGCACCAACGGAAAAAGGGTCTACGTTTGCACGTAGACCCTTTTCTTTGTTTGGTGGCGCTTCACGGATTCGAACCGCGGACCTGTGGATTATGATTCCATCGCTCTAACCGACTGAGCTAAAGCGCCGTAAGACCTAAATTATATGCAGAATTTTCGGCCCGTCCGGCAAGTTGTGCAAATTTCTCGAAATTTCTTTGCGAGAGGCTTGCTGCGCCTTGCCGGAAGACGCGCATTGTAGCGCGACTTTCAGCCCGGCTCAGAGATGCTTGAAGCTGGCGGGACGCTTGTTGACGAAGGCGTCCATGCCTTCCTTCTGGTCCTGCGTGGCGAACAGCGCGTGGAACAGGCGGCGCTCGAACATGACGCCGTCGGCCAGCGAGCCCTCGAAGGCGCGATTCACCGATTCCTTGGCCGCCATGACGGCGATCTGCGAGAAGCCGCTGATGATGATGGCGGCGCCCAGGGCTTCGTCCATGAGCTTGTCGAAGGGCACGACACGGCTGACCAGGCCGGCGCGCTCGGCTTCGGTGGCGTCCATCATGCGGGCCGTGAGGGCCATGTCCATGGCCTTGGACTTGCCCACGGCGCGCGGCAGGCGCTGCGTGCCGCCGGCGCCGGGGATCACGCCCAGCTTGATTTCCGGCTGGCCGAACTTCGCGTTGTCGGCGGCGATGATGAAGTCGCACATCATGGCCAGCTCGCAGCCGCCGCCGAGGGCAAAGCCGCTGACGGCGGCGATCACGGGCTTGCGGATGGAGCGGATGGCTTCCCAGTTGCGCGTGATGTAGTCGCCCTTGTAGGCATCGGCAAAGCTGTACTTGGCCATGGCGCCGATGTCGGCGCCAGCCGCAAAGGCTTTCTCGCTGCCGGTGATGATCATGCAGCCGATGGCCTCATCGGCATCGAAGGCCTGCAGGGCCTGGCCCAGCTCGTCCATGAGCTGGTCATTGAGCGCGTTGAGCTGCTTGGGGCGGTTGAGCGTGATGATGCCGACCTTGTCGGCTTCGACGCGAACTTCAATCATTTCGTAGGCCAAGGGAGTCTCCTGCTGGGGTTGTCGTCGTGATCCTCAAGAATAACCGGCCGGCGGCGCGGGGCGGCATGCGCTGTTCAGGGTGTGGCAGGCGCCTGCGCGCTGCCCGTGTGCCCGGCCAGCCAGCGTCCAGCGGTCTCCTCGTCCGTGATTTCCAGTCCGAGATTGCTGGGGGCGGGCGCCGCCAGGGTGCCGGATGTGGCAGCTTTTGCATCGCCGTTGTCCGTTTTCTCCACCATGGCGGCGGCCTCGGACAGCAGGCCCGAGCCCCAGGGCAGGGTCAAGGCCAGGATCTGCCGGTCGCGGGCCACCCAGGCGACGATATCCAGGGCCGTGCCTGCATAAAGCGCCACGTCGTCCAGCCGGGTGATGCGCCAGCGCGCGGGCTGTACGTCCTCGGCGCCGGTGGGCAGCTCGATGGCCAGCCATTCGTCGCCCGCCATGAAGCCGGCGCGCTCGGCCAGGCTGCCGCGCAGCACGGTCTTGATGGTGATGCCCTGGCTTTCCTGCACGCGCAGGCCCAGGCGCTGGGCAGTCTGCGCCGGTTCGGCCTTGGCCTGCACGCCGTGCGCGGCCAGCAGCTCGGCCAGCGGCAGGTCGTCGGTGCCGTGCACCCATTGCGTGATCTCGGGCGCGAAGCTGCGCCCGCCCAGGTCCTGCAGCACGGCCAGCACGTCGGCCTCGCGCATGGGGCCGCCCTGGCAGCGCTGCCACAGCGCGCGCATCACGTCGTCCAGCGTGCTGCGGCCTTCGCGGCGCAGTTGCAGGTCCAGGGCCAGTGCGACCAGGCAGCCCTTGGTGTAGTAGCTGACGGTCTGGTTGGGCGTGTTCTCGTCCTGGCGGTAGTACTTGACCCAGGCGTCATAGCTGGCCTGGGCCACGGACTGCAGGTGTCGGCCCGGCGTCTGCATCACCTGGTTGATGGTGCGCGTGATGAGCTTGAGGTACTGGGCGTTGTCGATCAGACCGGCGCGGCGCAGCAGCAGGTCGTCGTAGTAGCTGGTGAAGCCCTCGAAGAACCACAGCAGCTCGGTGTAGTTCTCCTGCCCGTAGTCGTAGCGTGCGAATTCTGCGGGGCGCAGGCGCTTGACGTTCCAGGTGTGGAAGTACTCGTGGCTGATCAGGCCCAGCAAGGTGGTGTAGCCCTCGGCGGCCTTGCGCTCGCCCACGCGCGGCAGGTCGCGCCGGCCGCAGATCAGGGCCGTGGAATTGCGGTGCTCCAGGCCCCCATAGCCGTCATCGACCACGTTGAGCATGAACACGTAGCGCTGCATGGGCGCGGGCGTGGCCTGCTCGCCCGTACCGTGCCAGAAGGCCAGCACGGTCTCGCAGATCTTGCGTGCATCGGCAATCAGGCGCGCGCCGTCGAAGCTGGGCGCGGCGCCCGCGACGACGAAGCTGTGCGGCACGCCCGCGGCCACGAAGTCGCCACGCCAGAAGCTGCCCATCTCCACGGGGCAGTCCACCAATTCGTCGTAGTGGGCGGCGCGGTACAGGCCCCAGCCGCGCGCATCGGTGTCCACGGCGTCCAGGCCGGTCGCCACCTGCCACGATGCCGTGGCATCCGACGCAAGCAGTTGCAGCGTGTGCGGCGTATCTTCCTGGCCGTGCACGCGCAGGCACAGGCTGGTGCCGTTGAAAAAGCCGCGGCGGCGGTCCAGCCAGGCCGTGCGCACCGAGCTGTCATAGGCGCAGAACTGGTAGCTGAGCACCAGCGGCAGGCCGGCTGCGCAGTCGGCCTGCCAGAGGTTCTTGCCCTGCTGGGTCAGCGTGACGGGGCGGCCGTCCTGCTCGGCAGACAGGCCCTGGAGGTTCTTGGAGAATTCCCGCACCAGATAGCTGCCGGGAATCCAGACCGGCAGCGACAGGGTCTGGCCAGCGGCCGGGCGGGCGATGTGCAGTTGCACGCTGAACAGGTGCGCGTCCACATCAAGGGCCTGCACGCGGTAGTGGATGTCCGCTGCGGCAGTGGCAGCGGCGGTGGCGGCGAGGGGAGAGGTCATTCGGGCTCCTGCAGGTGTGGCCTGGAGGCTGCCCGGGCCCGCTGCGGCGGGCTGGAGCCGGGAAGCTCCGGCCGAGGGGATCAGGTGGGCGGGCCCGGCGTCCATGGCGCCGGGCCCGCCCGGTGGCGGTCAGCGCGCGGCTGCGGCTGCGGCCAGGTTCTTCTCGACTTCCTGGGCGCTGATGGCGCCAGGCACGCGGGTGTTGTTGGTGAAGATGACGGTGGGCGTTCCCGTGATCTTGTACTTGCGCCCAAAGGCCAGGTTGCGCTGTACGGCCGAGGTGTCGCACTGGGCGGCGGCCGGCACCTTGTCGCGCAGCATGTGGTCAGCCCATGCACCGGCCTGGTCCTTGGCGCACCAGATGTTGCGCGACTTCTCGGCCGAGTCGGGGCTCAGGATGGGGTACAGGAACAGGTAGATGGTGACGTTGTCCACGGTCTGCAGGTCGCGCTCGAAGCGCTTGCAGTAGCCGCAGTTGGGGTCTTCGAACACGGCCATCTTGCGCTCGCCCTTGCCGTGGACGATGGTCACGGCGTCCTTGAGCGGCAACTGCTTGAAGTCCACCGCCGTCAGCTGGTTCATGCGGTCTTCGGTGAGATTGCGGCGCGCCTTGGTGTCGATCAGCTCGCCCTGGATCAGGTAGTTGCCCTTGGCGTCCGTATAGAACAGGTCCGTGCCGATGCGCACCTCGAAGAGGCCGGACATGGGCGTGGGGCGGATTTCGTCGATCTTTTCCAGCTGGGGAATGCGCTCGGTCAGCGTCTTGCGCAGGTTGGCGTCCTGGGCATGGACACCGAGGCTCCAGGTCAGGCTGGCGGCCGTCAGCAGGCAGGCGAAGAGTTTCATGGCAATGCGGTGGGTGGGCGGGGCCGCGTTCAGGCCGGCCGCGCCGTGGTTGAGGGGGATTGCGCGGCGCGGGGCGCCACGGAGCAGGGGTACGAGTCGCAAAACGGCAAAGGGTTCAACGGCACGGGATCGGCTTGGCTCCAGGCTCAGGCGCCGCTGCGCGGGTCCAGGCCCATGGCCTGGCGCGCCATCCAGTCCTTGAGCGGGCCGAAGCGCTCGAAGCCCTTCATGCCCCAGTTGCGCAGCATCTGCACCGGAACCTCGGAGCGGCTGAACAGCTGCTGCAGCCCGTCCATGGCCAGGCCCATGGGCGCCAGCGCGGCCTTGCGCTCGCGTTCATAGCGGCGCAGCAGGCGCAGATCGCCGGTGCTGCGCCAGTAGCCGCGCTCCTGCAGCACGCGTGCCAGCGCCTGCACATCGCCCAGGCCCAGGTTCAGGCCCTGGCCTGCCAGCGGGTGCACGTTGTGGGCGGCGTCGCCCACCAGCACCCAGCTGCGGGCCGAGCGTGCATCGCCGTCGGGCATGGAGCCGCACCAGTGGTCGGCCACGGCCTGCTGCAGCGGCCAGGCCATGCGCGGTGCGCTCAGCTCCAGCCGGCCCAGCGCGCCCTGGCTGATGGCTTCCAGCCGCGCGGTGAAATCCTGTGTGTCGGCGGCCAGCCAGCCGTCGGCCAGCTCGCGGGCGATGGACCAGACCACGGCCACGCTGTGGCCTTGCGGGCCGTCCAGCGGCAGCAGGGCCAGGATGCCTTCGGGCGTGAACCACTGTCGCGCCACCTGTCCGTGCGGCAGCTCGCAGTGCAGCCGGGTGGCGATGGCGTGCTGTGCATAGGGCGTGACGGCGAAGTCCACGCCGAACTCGCTGCGCGTGCGGCTGGCGCGGCCCTCGCAGATGGCCGTCAGCGGCGCCGCCACGGGCTGCTCCACCACCTCGACCATGGGCTGGTAGCGCACGGCCTCGGCCAGGCGCTGCTCCAGCGCGGGCACATCGACGATCCAGGTCAGGGCCTCGACATCCTGGCTGGCTGCGTCGAACAGCACATGGCCGTCCAGGTCGCCAAAGACCTCCATTTGCGTCACGGGCGTGGCGTGCTGGTCATCGGGCCAGCAACGCAGGCTGTCCAGCAGGCCGCGTGCGCTGGCATTGAGCGCATAGGCGCGCACATCGGGCGCGTTGCCGGTCGGCGCGGCCACCACCAGGGCCACGCGCAGCCGTTCCCGGGCCAGCAGGAGAGCCAGGGTCCGGCCTGCAATGCCGGCCCCGCGTATACATACATCAAAGGTTTGCGCCATGGCCGGCATTGTAGGAGTCCGGGCCATGCCGGGGATTCCAACTGGCGCAAACTCCGGCATTGGCATGACCTGCCGCAGCCTGTGGCGCCATCTGGCATATTGCCGCCCATCGCGTGGCGCCATTCGCACCATGGATGGCATACACACTCCAGATTTCCCACAAAGAGCTATCCGATGTTTGACCAAGAAAGAGACGTGCAGGGCCGCATTGCCCAGTTGTGGGTATATCCCGTCAAATCCTGCGCGGGCATCGCGCTGCAAAGCAGCGGCGTCGGCGCCACCGGCCTGGCCTGGGACCGCCACTGGATGGTGGTCGATGCGCAGGGCGAATTCCTGACCCAGCGCGACCATCCGCGCATGGCCTGGATACGCCCCGAGCTGGAGGCCGGGCACCTGGTGCTGCACTTTCCCCAGCAGCCGCCGCTGCGCATCGCGCTGCAGGCCACGGGGCCGGAGCGCCGGGCGCGCGTCTGGTCGGACTGGGTGCAGGCCTGGGACATGGGCCCCGAAGCCGCCCGCTGGCTGACGCAGGCCCTGGGCACGGACTGCTCCCTGGTGCGCTTCGACCCGGCGGCGCCGCGCCGCACCAGCGCGCGCTGGACCGGGGGCGAGGCCGCACCTGTGCACTTCGCGGACGGCTATCCGCTGCTGGTACTGAGCCAGGCGGCCGTGGATGAACTCAACCAGCGCCTGCAGGCGGCCGGCCACGCCGCGGTGGACGCACGGCGCTTTCGCCCCAACATCGTGATCGAAGGCCTGGAGGCCCATGACGAGGACCGGGTCGACGGGCTCGACGTGCTCGATGCCCAGGGCCTGCGGCTGCGCATGGCCAAGCCCTGCACACGCTGCCCCATTCCCGACATCGACCCCGTCACGGCCGTGCAGGGCACCGCCGTGGGTGATGCCATCCGTACCTACCGCCAGGACGACCGTGTCGATGGCGCCATCACCTTCGGCATGAATGCCGTGCTGGAAGGCCTGCACGACGGAGCCGAACTGGTCGTTGGCCAGTCCGTGGCCGGCGACTGGCAGTTCGCCTGAAACGACAGGAAATGCCCGGTTGACTAAAATACGGGGTTTGTCCCCAGAATCCCTGTAGAAAGCCCTGCCATGAGCCTCAAATGCGGCATCGTGGGCCTGCCCAATGTGGGCAAGTCCACTCTCTTCAACGCGCTGACGAAGGCCGGCATCGCCGCCGAGAACTATCCCTTCTGCACCATCGAGCCGAACACCGGCGTGGTGGAAGTGCCCGATCCGCGCCTGCAGAAGCTGGCCGACATCATCACGCCCGAGCGCATCGTCCCGGCCATCGTCGAATTCGTGGACATCGCGGGCCTGGTGGCCGGCGCCTCCAAGGGTGAAGGCCTGGGCAACCAGTTCCTGGCCCACATCCGCGAGACCGACGCCATCGTCAACGTGGTGCGCTGCTTCGAAGACCCGAACGTCATCCACGTGGCCAACAAGGTGGACCCCATCGCCGACATCGAGGTCATCCAGACCGAGCTGTGCCTGGCCGACCTGGCCACCGTCGAGAAGGCGCTGAACCGCTACAGCAAGGCCGCCAAGTCGGGCAACGACAAGGAAGCCGCCAAGGTGGTGGCGCTGCTGACCCCCATCCAGGCTGCCCTGGACCAGGGCAAGCCCGCACGCACGGTGCCCGTCTCCAAGGAAGACGCGCCCCTGCTCAAACAGTTCTGCCTGATCACCGCCAAGCCCGCCATGTTCGTGGGCAACGTCAGCGAAGACGGCTTCGAGAACAACCCGCTGCTCGACAGCCTCAAGGCCTATGCCGAGGCACAAGGCGCTCCCGTCGTGGCCATCTGCGCCAAGATCGAGGCTGAAATGGCCGAGATGAGCGACGAGGACCGCGACATGTTCCTGCAGGAACTGGGCCTGGAAGAACCCGGCCTGAACCGCCTGATCCGCGCCGGCTTCGGCCTGCTGGGCCTGCAGACCTACTTCACGGCCGGCGTCAAGGAAGTGCGCGCCTGGACCATCAAGGTCGGCGACACCGCCCCCCAGGCCGCAGGCGT
Organism: Delftia sp. ASV31; assembly: GCF_016428765.1. Lineage (NCBI taxonomy): Bacteria > Pseudomonadati > Pseudomonadota > Betaproteobacteria > Burkholderiales > Comamonadaceae > Delftia > Delftia sp. ASV31. The sequence goes on along the minus strand of NZ_JAELTK010000019.1, from coordinate 9,684 downwards.
CATCCACGGCGACTTCGAGCGCGGCTTCATCCGTGCCCAGACCATCGCCTTTGACGACTTCATCGCCTTCAAGGGCGAGCAAGGCGCCAAGGACGCGGGCAAGATGCGCGCCGAAGGCAAGGAATATGTCGTCAAGGATGGCGACGTGATGAACTTCCTGTTCAACGTCTGAGGCAACGGATGCCGCGGCAGAACTGCTGAAAAGCAGTTCTCGCCCACCTCAGGAAACCGCGCTTGTGCGCGGTTTTTTCATGCCTGGATCGATTCGGTCCCACGCACCGAACGTCCATGGACAATGGCGCCTTTCCATTGGGGAAAGAGAGACCTTGAAATGGACCGCCCGCATTTCAGATTCCATCCCGGTGCCTATGAAACCGTCTTCGAGCAGGAAGAGGGTGTGTGTTCCTGCTGCGGACAAAACCGCAGCCTCAAGTACGAAGGCCCGTTCTACAGCCAGCAAAGCCCCGACTACCTGTGTCCCTGGTGCATTGCCAGCGGGCAGGCTTGCGAGACATACGACGGCGAACTTGTGGGATATACCGATATCGAAGGCGTGTCGCCTGATCCGGCAGACCCCGAGCCCACCATCGCCAGGGAGCTGCTGCTGGAGATCGCGCAGCGCACGCCCGGCTATAGGGCCTGGCAGCAGCCTGTGTGGCTCACGCACTGCAACGCACCCTGTGTCTTCCTGGGTCACGCCGACAGGCAGGCCGTCGAGCCTTTCCTCGCAGAAGTCCTGCCCGACATCGAAGGCAGCTACAGGAACGATGCGCAGTGGATGCTGGAGCGCATGTCCATGGACGGCATGATTTCCGGCTGCCTTTTCCGGTGCGTGCATTGCGGCCGGCATCGGCTGCATATGGACGTGGGATGAATCCAATGACCACCTACGCCGACCTCTCCATCCAGACCGGCATTGCGCTGCCGCCGCTGTTGAGCGACCTCCTGGCATCGGGAAAGACCGTCTACGGTCCGGACTGGGCCGCCACCTGACGCCAGCGCTGCCTGCAGGACCCGCCCTTGTTCATGAGTTGGCAGGACTTCGAATGGATAGACGCCGAAGCCAGCCGGGAAATCATCGAGGGCTGGCTTCATCCTGGCGCACAGAACGGCCGGAGCTTTCTGCCATTTGCCCAGTCGGGTGCTGGCGATGCCTGGTGCCTGACGCCGCTGGACACGCATGGCGTGGGCGTGGCGCTGGTGTTGCACGATGACGAGGCCAGCAGTCTTTCGCACGCCTGCTTCGATGACTTTGTCTGCGCGGGATTTCTGCAGGCCTTTGCGGACCTGAGCGATCAGCTGGATGACTTCTCGCAGCCGGAGGCTTTGCAACTGTTGCGGGCCGATGTCGCACAGACCACGCGCTTCATGAAGCATGAGTTGGGTGACTATCTGCAGGATTTCTGCCGGCGTCCCTTGGAGATCAGGCCTTGGCGCGATGGGCCCCGGGCGCGTGTTCGCCAGGTGGCTTCATTGATTTCACAGGATGAACTGGCGGCCGAACTGGACCGGCTGCCTGCCGTGGACCTTTCCTTTCCCGTCGTGGCGCGCTGGGAAGTGCGTTCGGTGGAGGAGGGAGGCGCGCGGCCAGGCCCTGCGCCAGAGCCCGCAAAGATCGACTGGCGCACCCTTGCCGCCGACCCCCTGCAGAAGATGGCGGCCATCAGGGCCTGCCAGAGCGAGCATGACTGCAGCCTGGGACAGGCCAAGGCCATGGTGGACCAGTACATCGGCGGCAGTGTGAACGCGCAAGCCTGACCGGGGGCAGACCGGCGCCTTCAACCCACCATAGTCATCCATCCCGCCAACCGACCGCCTCCACCCTCCAGTTCCGCAGCCCCTCCCATCCGTGCCGAACTCTTCTGCGGGAATGCAAGGCAGATGTCCCGCGGGGTGCCTGGACATTGAGCTTCCGATCGTGCCGGATCGCTCTGCAGAGGCCCAGGCTGTTTCGGAGCGAGCGCCGTAAGATGACCCGTCGTCACCCGACAGGGTGAAAAGACAGGCCCGAGCAAGGTAACGCCAGCAAGAAAGGAATCACGTCCTATGGATAAGCAGGCGCTTGGCGAACGCGATATCTGTACCAAGTTCATCACGCAGGCTATGGAAAAGGCTGGATGTGACGCCCGGACCGAGGTGCGCGAAGAATTCTCTCCGGCCGCACTCAGGGCCACCAGCGGGGGCGAAGTATGAGTACCCACCTGCCCGCCGACTATCCGGCGCTGCTGGCCGATATCAAGCAGCGTGTCCGCCATGCCCAGACGCATGCCATGCTGGCGGTCAATGCCGAATTGATCCGCCTGTATTGGGATATCGGGGCACTGATCGACCAGCGCCAGAAACGGGAAGGCTGGGGTGCCGCAGTCATCCCTCGGCTGGCCAAGGATCTGCACAACGAACTGCCGGAGGAAAAAGGTTTTTCCGAGCGCAACATCAAGCGCATGCTGGCTTTTTATCGCGAGTATCCCTCTCTGGCCGCCACAGCCGGGAGCACGGAGAAAGTGCCACAGGCCGTGGCACAACTTGCCCCCGGCGAAAAAGTGCCACAGGCTGTGGCACAAAGCCGCCTGGCGCCGGGGGTGGCGGCAGATGGCGCACAGGTGTTTGCTGCTGATGTTCTGCTGTCCCTGCCGTGGGGCCACCATGCCGAGCTGATCGCCAAGGTCAAGGAGCCGGGCGCACGCCATTGGTACATGTGCGCAGCCATCGAAAACGGTTGGAGCCGAAGTGTCCTGCTGATGCAGATCGAAACAGCCGCGCACCTGCGACAAGGCAGAGCTGCCAGCAACTTCGCCTTGCGCCTGCCTCCGCCGGATTCCGACCTGGTACAGCAAACGCTCAAGGACCCTTACCTGTTCGACTTCCTGACGTTGGAATCAGGTTTCCATGAGCGTGAGTTGGAAACCGGTCTGATCACCCATCTGGAAAAATTTCTCCTGGAGCTGGGCCAGGGCTTCGCCTTCGTGGGGCGCCAATATCACCTGGACCTTGCCGGAGACGATTTCTACATAGACCTGCTGTTCTACCATCTCAAGCTGCGTTGCTACGTGGTCATCGACCTCAAGCGGGGCGATTTCAAGCCTGAATACGCGGGCAAGATGAACTTCTACTGCAACGTTGTGGACGACAGGTTGCGACACGCAACCGACCAACCCACCATCGGTTTGATCCTGTGCCAGAAACCCAATCACGTGCTGGCCGAGTATGCGCTGCGCGGCGTGGACAAGCCCATCGGCGTTTCCGGTTTCGAGCTCACCCGTGCCTTGCCGGAAACCCTGCAAAGCAGCCTGCCCAGCATCGAACAGATCGAGCGCGAGCTGGGAGGCGGGCATGAATGAGCACACCGCCGGGCTGCTGGAAAAGTACCCGCGACAGCTCGAACGCCGCGGGTAGTCATGCGATAGAAAAACACGCCAGCGCTCAACAGGTTGAATTTGACCGTCTGATGGCCTGTGGCGGTCTGCTGTGCCGGGCTCGAAGCTGCCCCTGCAACCCACCATAATCACCCATCCCGCCAACCGACCGCCCTCACCTTCGTGCCCCACCCCACCAGTCCCGCAGCCTCTCCCATCCATGCCGAACTCGTCGCCGTGCTGGCGGCCGTGACCCAGGGCACGCCGCGCGTGCTGACCACGGCGGACGGGCAGTTGCTGCCGGCGGGGCCGTTCGAGGTGGGGCACCGTTCGCTGCAGGCCGGCCTGCGCGCCTGGGTGGAGGAGCAGACCCATCACCCGCTGGGCTACATGGAGCAGCTCTACACCTTTGCCGATGGCGATCGCACCGATGCCAGCGGGGCGCGCGTGATCTCGGTCAGCTACCTGGGGCTGACGCGCGAATCCGCGGACCGCAGCGCGGGGCAGGCCGTCTGGCAGGACTGGTACCGCTACTTTCCCTGGGAAGACTGGCGCAGCGGCGAGCCGGCCCTGCTGCGCTCCCACATCGCTCCGCGCCTGCATGCCTGGATGGCCGAGGCGCGCGGCGCCCAGCGTGCGCTGCGGCGCCAGCGCGCGGACATTGCCTTCGGCCTGGACGGCGGGCCCTGGAACGAGGACATGGTGCTGCAGCGCTACGAGCTGCTGTACGAGGCCGGGCTGGTGCAGGAGGCGGCTCACCGCGTCCATGGCGCGGCCGCCATGCTGCCCGGCGAGGCCATGCACCACGACCACCGCCGCATCCTGGCCACGGGCATGGCGCGGCTGCGCGCCAAGATCAAGTACCGGCCCGTGGTGTTCGAGCTGATGCCACCCGAGTTCACGCTGCTGCAGCTGCAGCAGACGGTGGAGGCCCTGGCCGGGCGCGGGCTGCACAAGCAGAACTTCCGCAGGCTGATTGAGCAGCAGGATCTGGTCGAGGAAACCGGCCAGCTCACGGTGGGTTCGGCGGGCCGGCCGGCCAAGCTGTTCCGCTTTCGCAGCGATGTGCTGCTGGAACGCGCCATCTCCGGCAGCAAGCTGCCCCTGGCCAAGGGCATCGACGGTTCCCCCTGAGCCGCACGGCACTTGCCCGATTGTGACAATGGCTTGACAGCACTTATGCTCGTATCTAGCATAAGTTCCTCGCTCAAGCCCGCAAGGCCGCGCGCCACATTTTTTTGACCTACATATACTCAAAATGAGCATTAATATTGCCACTGCCCTCAGTGCCCGCCTGCCGGTACCGCCGCTGCCCGACCTGATGCTGGAGCCGCTGGTGCGCTCGGCCCTGCTGGAAGACCTGGGCCGCGCGGGCGACCTGACCACGGATGCCATCGTCCCTGCCGACGCACAGGCCGAACTGCGCCTGGTGGCGCGCCAGGAGGGCGTGCTGGCCGGGCTGGACATGGCGCGGCTGGCGTTCCGTGCGCTGGATGCGCAGTCGCGCTTCGAGCCGGTGCTGCGCGATGGCAGCGAACTGGCGCCCGGCCAGGAGATCGCGCGCATCCACGGCAGCGCGCGCGCCATCCTCACCGCCGAGCGCGTGGCGCTCAACTACCTGTGCCACCTGAGCGGCGTGGCCACGGCCACGGCATCGATCGCGCGGGCCATCGCCGACACGGGCGCACGCGTGACCTGCACGCGCAAGACCATGCCGGGCCTGCGTGCGCTGCAGAAATACGCCGTGCGCGTGGGCGGCGGCAGCAACCACCGCTTCGGCCTGGACGATGCCGTGCTGATCAAGGACAACCACATCGCGCTGGCCGGCGGCGTGGCCGAAGCCCTGGCCCGGGCGCGCGCGGGCGTGGGCCACATGGTGCAGATCCAGCTGGAGGTGGACACGCTGGAGCAGCTGGAGGTGGCGCTGTCCCTGGGCGTGGAAGTGGTGCTGCTGGACAACATGGACCTGGACACGCTGCGCACGGCCGTCTGCATGGCGCGCGGGCGCGCGGTGACCGAAGCCTCGGGCCGCATCACGCCCGAGACGGCGCGCGCCGTGGCCGAGACCGGCGTGGACCAGATCGCCGTGGGCTGGATCACGCACAGCGCCCGGGTTCTCGACATCGGCCTTGACACCTGAGGACTCGGCCATGGCATTTTCTTTGCGCGGGCGGGGGCTCTGGACGCTGGCGGCCTGCGCGCTGCTGGCGGGCGCATCGGGGCTGTGGTTGGCGGCGCCCGGCAAGGCCGGCACGCGCTTCGAGCGGCCCATCACCATCGTCGTGACGTTTCCGCCGGGCGGCGGCACGGACTTGCTGGCGCGGCGCCTGGGCGAGCAGCTGCAGCAGCGCCTGGGCCAGCCCGTGGTGGTGGAGAACCGGCCCGGCGCCAGCGGCAACATCGGCGCCCATGCCGTGGCCCAGGCCGCAGCGGACGGCAGCACCTTGCTGATGGCCAACAGCTCGTTCGCCATCAACCCCGGTGTCTACGAACGCCTGGACTTCGACCCGCGCAAGGACTTCACGGCAGTGTTCAACGCAGGCTCCATCGCCTCGGTGCTGGTCGTGCCTGCGGACAGCGCGCTGCAGACGCTGGAGGATGCGCTGGCCCAGGCGCGCCAGGAACGGCCGCTGCTGTTCGCCTCCTGCGGCAACGGCACGCCCCAGCACCTGGCCGGCGAGATGCTGGCCCGCGACGCGAAGCGCTTTGTGCAGCATGTGCCCTACAAGGGCTGCGGCCCGGCCATCACGGCCGTGGCCGCAGGCCAGGTGGCGGCGGGCATGGTCACGGCCAGCAGTGCTGCGACCATGATCGCTGCAGGCCGCGTGCGCGCCCTGGCCGTCACGGCGCCGCAACGACTGCCGCAGCTGGCCGGCGTTCCCACGGTGGCCGAGCGCGGCCTGCCGGGCTTTGCGGTGGAGCAGTGGCACGGCCTGCTGGCACCTGCCGCCACGCCCCGGGCCACGGTGCAGGCATTGCATGACACGCTGGAGCAGGCGCTGGCCGATCCCGCCGTCAGCGCTGGCTTGCGCGATCAGGGCTACACCCTGGCGCGGCAGACACCGGGCCAATTCCAGGCGCTGATCGCGGCCGACATCGACCGCTATGCCGCCGTGACCCGCGCGCTGGGCCTGAAGGCCGATTGAGGGCCAGAGAAGAGCCAGAGAAGAGCCAGAGAAGGGCCGGCTGGCGACTTACTGCATGAACCAGCCGTGGCTGACCACCAGCGACTGGCCGGTCAGCGCATTGCTGGGAAAGCCCGCGAACAGCAGGGCCACGCGGGCCACGTCCTCGGTGGTGGTGAACTCGCCATCCACGGTTTCCTTGAGCATCACGTTCTTGATGACTTCGTCCTCGCTGATGCCCAGCGTGCGGGCCTGCTCGGGAATCTGCTTGTCCACCAGCGGCGTGCGCACGAAGCCCGGGCAGATCACATTGGCGCGCACGCCGTGCTTGGCGCCTTCCTTGGCCACGGTCTTGGCCAGCCCGATCAGGCCGTGCTTGGCCGTGACATAGGGCGCCTTGAGCAGCGAGGCTTCCTTGGAGTGCACCGATCCCATGTAGATCACGCTGCCGCCCCGGCCCTGCGCATACATGTGCTTGAGGCACGCGCGCGTGGTGAGGAAGGCCCCGTCCAGATGGATGGCCAGCATCTTCTTCCAGTCGGCGAAGCTGAATTCCTCCACCGGATGCACGATCTGTATCCCGGCATTGCTGACCAGGATGTCGATGCCGCCGAAGGCCCGGGCGGCCTCCTCGACCGAGGCGTTGACCTGGGCCTCGTCGGTCACGTCCACGGCCACGCCCATGGCCTGCGCTCCCGTGGCGCGCAGCTCGGCCGCCGTGGCATCGGCCGCCTCCTTGTTGAGGTCGGCAATGACGATGCGCGCGCCCTCGCTGGCGAACAGCGTGGCGATCTCCTTGCCGATGCCGCTGGCCGAGCCGGTGATGAAGGCGACCTTGTCCTTGAGTTGCATGGTGAGTCTTTCCTGGAGAGTGGATGAAACAGGCCGGTGCCCATCTTCGGCGGGCCGGCCGCGTGCCCTTGTCGGCGCAGGGACCAGTCTGGCGCCGGTTTCTTAGACGAAACTGAGTCGGCAGGCCCCGCTCCCCAGTGTTGGCAGCCCGCAAGTCATGGCCGTGACGGCCGGCCCTTCAGGGCGCGGCGGCCTCGCGGTGCCGGGGCTGCTGGAACAGCTCGCAGACCAGTTCGCGCAGCCAGCGCTTGGCCGGTTCCTGCTCGAAGCGCCAGCTCCAGTGCAGCGACACGTCAAAGCGGTGATCGGGCAGGTCGGCATCGCGCACCGCATAGCCGCCGCGCTCGACAAAGCCGGCCGCGATCTCGGCCGGCATGATCACCGCCAGGTCGGTCTTGCCCACGATGGAGGGCACGGCCATGAAGTGTGCTGCCGACAGGCGGATGCGCTCGTCGAGCCGCAGCGCCTGCAGGATGCGCAGCGTCTCCGAATGCGAGCGCACCGCCGCGAAATCCAGCTGGCGCAGCGTGGCCAGCGCCAGTGGCGCGTCTTCGGGCAGGTGCGCCAGCGCGGGGTGGCCGCTGCGCAGCAGCACTCCGTAGTGGTCGGACAGCAGCACGGTCTGCCGGGTCCGCGTGCCACCCGGCAGAAAGCCGATGGCGATGTCCAGCGTGCCCCGGTCCAGCGCATCGGCAATGCCGTCCAGCGGCATGGGCAGGGTCTCCAGCTGCACATGCGGGGCGCGCTGGTGCAGCGCCTGCATCAGCGGCGGCAGAAAGCGCGCCTCGCCGATGTCGCTCAGGTGGATGCGAAAGCGCTGGCGCGCCTGCAGCGGCTCGAAGCTCTGGGCCTCGGACATGGCCACTTCCAGCGTCTCCAGTGCCTGGCGCACGGCCAGCGCCAGGCGCTCGGCACGCGGCGTGGGCCGCACGCCCGCATGCGCGCGCTCGAACAGCGGGTTGCCCAGCAGCAGGCGCAGCCGCGTCACGGCCTGGCTGGCGGCGGGCTGGGACATGCCCAGCTCCTCGGCCGCGCGGCTGACGCTGCAGTGGCGGTACACGGCGTCAAAGACGCGCAGCAGGTTGAGGTCCAGGTTCTTGATATCCATTTGGTGAATATCTCTTAGATGGTTTATTCAATTGCTGGAAATCATAAGCGCCTGCACCATGGGCACCGACTTCCATGGCCACCGCGCGGCACGCACCGGGCGGCCGGCCCATTTCCCAGGAGACCCCATCTTGCAAGCACCCACCACACCGCGCAGCCAGCCCGCCGAGGCATCCTCTTCCACCGCGACCTACACCGTGCGCCATGCCGTGATCGCCATGCTGCGCGAGCTGGGCATGACGCGTATCTTCGGCAACCCGGGCTCGACCGAGCTGCCGCTGTTCCGCGACTACCCCGAAGACTTCTCCTATGTGCTGGGCCTGCAGGAAACCGTCGTCGTGGGCATGGCCGACGGCCATGCCCAGGCCACGCGCAATGCCAGCTTCGTGAACCTGCACTCGGCCGCGGGCGTGGGTCATGCCATGGCCAACATCTTCACGGCCTTCAAGAACCGCACGCCCCTGGTGATCACGGCGGGCCAGCAGGCGCGCTCGCTGCTGCAGTTCGATCCCTTCCTGCACTCCAACCAGGCCGCCGAGCTGCCCAAGCCCTATGTGAAGTGGAGCTGCGAGCCCGCGCGCGCCGAAGACGTGCCCCAGGCGCTGGCGCGCGCCTACTACATCGCCATGCAGGAGCCGCGCGGCCCCGTGCTGGTCTCCATTCCCGCCGATGACTGGGACAAGCCGGCCGAGCCCGTCACGCTGCGCCATGTGGGCTTCGAGACGCGGCCCGATCCGCGCACGCTGGACCTCATCGGCCAGGCGCTGGACGCCGCGCGTGCCCCGGCCCTGGTCGTGGGCGCGGCCGTGGACCGGGCCCAGGGCTGGGATGCCGTGGTCGCGCTGGCCGAGCGCCACCAGGCCCGCGTCTTCGTGGCCCCCATGAGCGGGCGCTGCAGCTTCCCCGAGGACCATCCCCTGTTCGCCGGCTTCCTGCCCGCCATGCGCGAGCGCATCGTGCAGCTGCTGTCCGGCCATGACGTGGTCTTCGCCGTGGGCGCGGCCGCCTTCACCTACCACGTGGAAGGCGAGGGCCCGCACATCCCCGAAGGCACGGCGCTCTACCAGCTGATCGAAGACCCGGCCATTGCCGCCTGGGCCCCTGTGGGCACGGCCGCCGTGGGCAATGTGCGCATGGGCGTGGAGGAGCTGCTGCAGCGCCCCGCGCCCGCACCTGTCTCTTATACACATCTAAAAGGGGGGGGGGGGGGGGGGGGGGGGGGGGGGGGGGGGGGGGGGGGGGGGGGG
>NZ_JAELTK010000199.1:0-788 GCF_016428765.1 Delftia sp. ASV31 | reverse complement strand
CCCCCCCCCCCCCCCCCCCCCCCCCCCCCCCCTCCACACCGCCCCCTCCCCCACCGAGACCTACACTGTTCGCATTTCGTCGGCAGCGTCAGATGTGTATAAGAGACAGATGAGATCACGCTCCGTCCAACTACGGACGGTCCCTGTTAACGTCACATCGCCGCCCGTGACATCAACAACAATCGTTTTCGTATCAGAAGTCGCACGACGCTTGATGGCATCCTCGATTTCTGACTTTACGACGATGGCTGAAGCCCTGGGTTTGATGGAAATTTGGTTGCTCACACCGCGCACTCCCGGCAAGAGGCGCACTCTGTCGGCAGCATCGCTACGCTGATAGTTCCAAACCACCTCTCCAGACAGGGTAATCCAACCATCCTCTACAAGGACTTGAACGGTGTCAATAGGAACCGAATTCGTCCAGCTAAGCACGTTTCGCGCGGATGCTGCGATATCGGTATCAGTCCTCTTTCCCATTTGCGACAACTTGACAGTCATGTCGATCGCCAAGGCTCTAACACCTACCACACGTTGTACGGCCCTTTCAGCCCCCCATTTTTCCAAATAGCTACTGACCTCTCCAGCCAAAGTGACAACGCCATCCTTGACCTCTACACCAATCTGGGACGCGTGCACAGAAGGCTCCCACTTCAACTCCGCCATTACATCTTGCTGTAATTGTGTGTCAGTTTTCATGGTAATTCCTAGATGCTTCAACAATCAGAATAATATGTCTAACCTAAAATCATGTCTGTGCGCCAGCACACACTTGAAATATTTCCAGAGAA
>NZ_JAELTK010000198.1:0-793 GCF_016428765.1 Delftia sp. ASV31 | reverse complement strand
CGCCCATGCTGCAGGGCGAATACGAGGAGGACCTGCGTCCCCTGATGTGCGCCCGCGTGATCCGCGACGGCCAGTGCGTGTTCGAGGCCCTGGCCATGAACGACGTGGTGGTCAACCGCGGCGGCACCTCGGGCATGGTGGAGCTGCGCATCGAGGTGGGCGGCCGCTTTGTCTCCAACCAGCGCGCCGACGGTCTGATCGTGGCCACGCCCACGGGCTCCACGGCCTATGCGCTGTCCGCTGGCGGACCGATGATGCACCCTTCCATCCCCGCCTGGGTGATGGCACCCATTGCGCCGCACAACCTGTCCAACCGCCCCATCGTGCTGTCCGACGCCAACGAGGTCACGATCGAGGTCGTGGCCGGGCGCGATGTCAGCGCCAATTTCGACATGCAGTCCCTGGCCTCGCTGCAGCACGGCGACCGCATCCTTGTGAGCCGCGCCCACCACAGCGTGCGCTTTCTGCATCCCAAGGGCTGGAACTACTTCGCCACGCTGCGCAAGAAACTGGGCTGGAACGAGGGAGGCGCCTGACCATGGCGCTCAAGCGCATCGTTCTGCGCGACTTCGTGATCGTGCAGGCCCTGGATCTGGACTGGCATGCGGGCTTCACCGTGCTGACCGGCGAGACCGGCGCCGGCAAATCCATCCTGATCGACGCATTGCAGCTGGCCCTGGGCGCCCGCGCCGACGCCGACGTGGTGCGCGAAGGCTGCACCCAGGCCGATATCTGCGTGGAGTTCGACGGCTGCGCGCGGCTGCGCCCCTGGCTGGAGGCCGCAGGCCTGGCC
>NZ_JAELTK010000197.1:0-762 GCF_016428765.1 Delftia sp. ASV31 | reverse complement strand
AGATGTGTATAAGAGACAGGTCCGGCCGTATTAGCCTTGAAGTGCGAATTTTGCGGTGGGCCTATGATTAGGCCAAATTGAGCACCAGTTTCTCCATAATTCCGAAGATCCATGCTTGCAATGCAAACAACCTCTTGTGTTGAGCCCGTATGAATAGAAACGGGTGCGCAAGGAAGCTGAAAATCATGGCCAGGCAGAACCGCGACTATCTTTACCGAAGCTCCATTGGAGGCCGCATTCCGCAGCCCCTGTAGAGAGCCGGCAGTTGCATTGCCATTCGCGTCGTGTGCGTATGCCAACGTCCACGCATGCGACGTCCCTGCCGCAAGAGTTATTGCTGTAGCGGAAATGATATTTTTGATTTGCACTTTTCTTCTCCTTGTGAATGGGGTTTTATTTTATTTGAGTGGATGGCTGTTGATTGGCTAAATAAGGTAGATTATTTAATTCAATTTAAGTCATACTTGTTAAAATTCTTCATGTTGTTATGTTATTGGAAGAAGTCGATAAAGGGTAGTGTCAGCTCGGATCACTGCGACCGGCGTTGCGCCCGCGGCCTCGAGCAGAAAGGAGCGGGCCAGCGGATCACGCAGACAGGCCCGACGCCGCGGTAGACGACCACCCCTCCGAGACCACTCGTTGGCCCGGTAAACGTATGTGGACGAGTAGCAGAGTACTGTTCAGATGTCGCGTCTGCGGCTAATGGTCAGTCGCAGACCTGTCTCTTATACACATCTGACGCTGCCGACGAAATGCGAACAG
>NZ_JAELTK010000196.1:0-868 GCF_016428765.1 Delftia sp. ASV31 | reverse complement strand
GGCCCTGCAGGGACTGGAAGGCTTCAGTGCGCAGGCGCGCAACATGCACCGGCAGCTGGTCGGCAGCCTGGCCATCGGCCTGATCGGCAATGCACCCATGGAATACAACGCGTTGATGGGGCGGGCCATACAGCGCTTTCGCCAGCGCGACGAGGCCGTGCGCCTGTCGGTGCTGGTGCGCGGGCCGCGCGAGCTGGAGGAAATGCTGCTGCGCGACGAGCTGCAGGTCGCCGTGGGCTATTTCCTGCACCGCGCGCCAGCGCTGGAATACACGCTGCTGTTCAGCGAAAGGCAGGTGGCCTATTGCAGCGCCAGCCATCCATTTGCCGCACGCGCGGGCCGCATCGGCGCGCAGGAGGCGGGGGAGGCCGACTGGACCTGGCGCACCTATCCGCTGCCGCAGGCACCGCTGACGGGGCGCCCGCGCCATGTCACCTCAGAGGCGGACAACATGGAGGCGGCCGCCATCCTCATCCTGTCAGGCGCCCACCTGGGCTACCTGCCAGAGCACTACGCGGCGCCCTATGTGGCTGCCGGCCTGCTGCATGCGCTGGACGAATCCCTCTTCAGCTATGACGTGGACATCACCATGGTGGCCAAGAAGCGCGCACGCCAGGACGACATCACGGCCGCCTTCACGGACGACATGCGTGCCGTGCTGTAGGGGCGACGCGGCACAGCGGCATCAGTACTGCAGCAGGCTCAGCGCAAACGGCAGGCTGAGCACGCCCAGCAGCGTGGACAGCGTGACCAGCCCCGCCACATACGAGCCGTTGTAGCCCATGCGCGCGGCCAGCACATAGCACGACGATGCGGTGGGCAGGGCAGAGAAGGCCATGAGGATCAGCGCCTGCGCACCGCTCAGGCC
>NZ_JAELTK010000195.1:0-859 GCF_016428765.1 Delftia sp. ASV31 | reverse complement strand
CCCCCCCCCCCCCCCCCCCCCCCCCCCCCCCCCCCCCCCCCCCCCCCCCCCTTTTAGATGTGTATAAGAGACAGGTGCAGCCTCCCCGTCAGCGAGGCCTTGTCACGTCTGGATCATCGGACCGTGGGTGCCTGCCCACGTCCCTGCGGTTACGGACGGGATGGGACTACCCGCAAGGGCGTCCGCACGGCTCTGTACGTGTTTTGAACATCCCGTCCACCTTCTTCGCGCTTCAAAACGTAAAGCGGGTGGCTTCCATCTCACAGAGGAGAGCGAAACCATGCACGCCATATGTCCCATCCTGGTTACCGTCACCTGCAGGGCCAGGCCATGAAGCAGGAAACACGATCCACCAGCGCCAGAACCACGCAGCTGAACTTCTCCATCACCGAGGTGAACCGAATGGTCCAGATGGGCTGCAACGAGATCTCCTCCATCTCCCAGCTCGCCCAGGCATGGCTGCTATCGCCCGAAGGCCTGCGCGACACGGACGTGGTGACCAACGCCTTGCGCACCATCCAGCACAGCGCCGAGCGGCTGGCCACCTACGTGGAAGACGAGATCTATCTCCTGCGCAACACCGCCAAGCCCGAGGCCTGAAGCAGCATGCAAAACAGCCGAGCGCAACAATGGCGCATCGGCTGTTTTGCATTTCCGGCTGTTGGCTATTGGCTGTTCCCCAGCCTCCCCCCTTCTGCCCACGCCTGCGTTGGGCGGGATGCGGGGTGGCAAGCCTGCCGAAGGACAGGCTTGCTTCGTCATCTGACCTGTCTCTTATACACATCTGACGCTGCCGACGAAATGCGAACAGTGTAGAGCTCGGGGGTGGGGGGGGGAGGAGAAAGGGGGGGGGGGGGGG
>NZ_JAELTK010000194.1:0-1226 GCF_016428765.1 Delftia sp. ASV31 | reverse complement strand
AGATGTGTATAAGAGACAGGGTTTTGACTGGTTGCTCAAGGAAATCCCCTAACTCCGAAAATTCCAGAACATCTTGCATTCGCGACTCCATGGCCTCACGAGGAATCCCTAGAATTGCCGCATTCAAATACGCATTCTCGCGCCCAGTAAACTCCGGATTGAATCCAGCACCCAGTTCCAACAGCGCAGCAATGCGGCCATTCACTTTAATGCGACCACTGGTTGGTTTTAATGTGCCGCAAATAATTTGCAACAAGGTAGATTTTCCACTGCCATTCTGGCCAATAATACCAACCGTTTCACCTTTGCCAATTTTAAAAGAAACATTTTTCAGCGCCCAAAACTCACGATAATGTTTTTTGGCAGGACATTGATTAATAGCCTCCATTCCCAATGCGGCATATTGCTTCAATCGATCAATCGGCTTTTTATAAATCTCGTAGCACTTGCTGACATTTTCAATTTCGATGATGGATTTAAAGGACATCAGAGAATCCCCCCTTGGTTTTTTGAAACCAAGCAAATCCCATCCAGAACACAAATGCGGACACGAAAGTTTGCTGAATCCATGCCACCCATTTAATGGATTTACCCCACAGCATCACGTCACGAGCAGTTTCTATTGAGAATGTCAGCGGATTTATTTCTAGCAATTTCCGGTACTCAACAGGAATTGAAGCAGTCGAATAAAAAACAGGGGACAGGAACATTAATACTGTAACCATGACGACAACAAACTGCGGCATGTCTCGTATGTAGACCCCTAGTGATGCAAGCGTCCACGAGACCCCCAAAGTGAGCAACATCAATGGCAAAAGAGTAATTGGCAACAACACAATACTTGCGTGCGGAACTCCAAAGAACAACATATAAAATATCAGCCACACCAAAGTACTCACCAAAAATTGAAAAAAAGCTGAGGCCAAAGCGATATATGGCAATATTTCAATTGGGAAAATTATCTTCTTGACGTAATTAATATTACCTACAATAAGCACCGGTGCACGACTGATCACTTCCGAGAATAAGCCAAATATTATTAATCCAGCAAACAACACCAATGCAACTGTCTCTTATACACATCTGACGCTGCCGACGAAATGCGAACAAAAAAAGTTTTTTGGAGGGGGGGGGGGGGGTGGGGGGGGGGGGGGGGGGGGGGGGGGGGGGGGGGGGGGGTTGGGGGGGGGGGGGGGGGGGGGGGGGGGGGGGGGGGGGGGGGGGGG
>NZ_JAELTK010000193.1:0-1398 GCF_016428765.1 Delftia sp. ASV31 | reverse complement strand
GAAAATGCACAGGACAGGCGGAATAAATATGAATTTAAATAATATAATTTCAGAAAGATTGCGTGATAGTAAACTTGAGCCTTCTTTACGGGAAAGGTACAACATTGCATTAAAGAAAGAATTTTCTGATGATCTGCCGAATTGCGGATTGTTTATTGATAATACATTCTCCGGGGATGATTCTATTGACTATGAGAAGGGTATTAGACTATTTCTAGGAAAAAAATGGACCGAAGTTGATCTTGATTATTTGTATGAAGAATATGTGCAGTTTTTAATGTTGAATGACGACGGTTTTATTTATTACCTTCCGTCATTTTTGTTATATTTCTATGATCTAAAACATTTTGCATTGGAATATTATATTTATTTTATGGATAAGTTGGAGTTGGGGCTGAATGAATCCAAGGCTACTTACAACGTAGGCAGACGACGGCAGGATTATTCTGGATTCAACAAATTGAGTCACGAGCAATCCAAGCTTGTTGCATTGTTTTTGGTAAATACAGCTAATTTGCTTCCAGATGGATACATGGAGAAGGCGCAAGCACAGAGAGCGCTAACCAACTATTGGGGTAATTTTTTACTATTCTGATTAATAAATCAAGGGGTTCATATAATCTTATTGATTAATGCATTCATTCTTTGATTAATGATAATTAGATTGATATAAAAGATTAATGGCCAAGAGTTGGCTATGCTACTCTAATTATTATCTCCAGAACATAGCCTGAAATACTGCTACGACATGCAGACAAAGGTTCAGGAACAGGAAAAAGAACAACACGCCCGCATCGCCATCCACCACTACCACTGCGACCACCTGGGCACGCCCATGGCCCTGACGGACCAGACCGGCCAGGTGGCCTGAGCCGCAAAGCTGGACCACTGGGGCAATGTGCTGCAGGAGCACAACCCGCAGGGCATCCACCAGGCGATCCGGCTGCCGGGGCAGCACCATGACAGGGAAACGGGGCTGTATTACAACCGGCATCGGTATTACGATCCGGTAGTGGGGAGTTATATCAATCAGGACCCGATTGGTTTGATGGGTGGGACTAACCCCTGCGGATATGTTAGAAATTCGCCTGTTAATCTGGCCGACCCGCTTGGTCTTGAGCCAGGAACAATGGCGCAACGGGGCTATTTAAGCAACAATAGAAAGAGCTACCCCGGATTGCTAGGCGAAGACAGTAACGGAGTAATGCTTTTTGATGAAGACAACAACGAATTTCACAGTTACAACACGAGGAATTCTTGCAAGAAGAGTACAAGTGGCTGCACTCTTAAAAACGTATCCGAAGGACTAATGCGTTATCCAGCTCCAGGTGCAAAAGGGGAGCCTATACAAAACGGCCAGCGCGGTTTCGCAATTCCTGTGGGCCCCGTGAGCCATGT
>NZ_JAELTK010000192.1:0-1415 GCF_016428765.1 Delftia sp. ASV31 | reverse complement strand
GATGCAGCACCATGGCACCGCCCGGCAGGCTGCGCCGCTGGCTGCGGCGGTAGGCAAAGCTTTGCACGCCGGACAGCGTCAGGCCCAGTGCATAGGTGTCGTGCCTGTGGGGCGCATAGCCGTGCCCGCCGAAATAGGCCTCGATGCGCTCCAGGCCAGCGCCCAGCTGCGAATGCCGGACCCAGTCGCTGGAGATGCTCGTTTCTGCCATGTGGGTTGGTGGTGAGGGGTGTGCAAAGCAGCCGCAGATGGTAACTGCGGGCCAGTGACCTCAAGGCGAGCAGGCCGGCTGCTCCGCGCCCGGCACGGCTTGGCTTGCCGGTGCGCGGCGCATGCCCGCAGACACCACCCACCCCAGCAGCGCGATAAGTGCAGCACCCCATTCGGCCTGCTGCAGCCCCCGGGCCGTGGCCTCGCGCAGCGCATCGGGCGCCGTGATGCCGGCCAGCGGCGCCGTGGCCACCATGACCAGCAGGGCCAACCCCAGTGCCGCGCCCACTTGCTGGGCCGTGGCCGCAATGCCCGAGGCCACGCCCTGCTGCGCAGCCGCCACGCCCTGGCCGGCCACCACCCACATGGCGGTCCAGCACGCGCCCTGGCCCAGGCTGAGCACCACGAAGCCGGGCACCAGCCAGACATAGCTGCCGCCCAGCGGCAGCGCCCAGGCCATGTAGGCCAGGCCGATGGTGCCTGCGGCCCAGCCCCCCATCAGCACGGCGCGCGGCGTGGAGCGGTGCAGCCAGTGTTCGGCCCAGCGGATGCCCAGCGTGCAGACCGCCGTGGGCAGCAAAAAGGCCATGCCGGCCTGCAGCGGGCTCCAGCCGAAGATCTGCTGGAAGTACAGCGCCAGGAAGTAGTACTGCACGCCAAAGCTGCTCATGAAGATCATGGTCAGCAGCATGGCCGCGCGCAGGCTGGGCACGCGCAGCAGGGACAGCGGCATCAGCGGCGAGACGATGCGGGCCTCGATGCGCCAGAACAGGGCCAGCGCCGCCATGGCCACGGCCAGCGTCCCCAGCGTGGCGGCGCTGGCAAAGCCCCATTCAGGGCCTTGCACCAGGGCCGTCACCAGCAGGCTGCTGCCCAAGGTCACGCTCAGGCAGCCGGCCAGATCGAAGCCCTGGCCCGGCGCGGCGCGCCCGGTCTGGGCCGAGGGCGGCAGAAAGCGCAGCGCCGCCATGGCACACGGCCAGGCCACGGGCACCAGCACCCACAGCACCCAGTTCCAGCCCAGCGTCTGCGTAAGCACGCCGCCCAGCAACGCGCCGGCCGCCAGCCCGCCGGCCGACGCCATGCTCCACACGGCCAGGGCGCGGTTGCGCTCGGGCCCGGCCGCATACAAGGTGTTGATCAGCGACAGCGTGGCCGGAAACAGCAGCGCCCCGGCCACGCCCTGCCCTGCGCGGCCCAGCACC
>NZ_JAELTK010000191.1:0-1336 GCF_016428765.1 Delftia sp. ASV31 | reverse complement strand
CCCCCCCCCCCCCCCCCCCCCCCCCCCCCCCCCCCCCCCCCCCCCCCCCCCCTTTTAGATGTGTATAAGAGACAGGCTATATCCGAGCCGGCCTGCTTGAATGCGTCAAAGATGAAAGCGTGCTGTGAAGGGTGAATGCCTATCCCGGTATCCGACACTTTGATCTTCAGCTCACCTGCCCTGTCTGATGCAAACACGTCAATCTTGCCTGCCTTGGTGAATTTCAAGGAATTACTGAGAAGATTGTTCAGGATTTGTTTTATTCTCTCGCCATCCCCTATATATCCATCCTTCAGCGAGTCATCAAGAATCAAGGAAAATTCTATTCCCGACTCAGCAGCCAGCGGTTTGTAAATGGCGGCCACTTGCCGGATCACGGACTTGAGATCAAAGCTGGTCAATTCCACACTCATCTGACCAGACTCGATCTTCGAGAAGTCGAGGACATCATTCAGCAGGGTCAAAAGAGAATGGGATGAAGATGATATGGTGGCGAGCCTGGTTTGCTGCTCTTCTGACATGGAGCTTCTTCCCAGTATTTCCAGATTGCCCAATATTGCATTCAGTGGCGTACGTATCTCGTGGCTCATGGCGGCTAGAAAAGAAGATTTCTCCTGGTTTGCTTCTTCTGCCGCCTTTCTGGCATCTTCCAGATTTCTTTGCACTTGCTTGTGCGCCGTGATATCGGCAAATCCACACAGCAGGACACGCCGCCCCTGATATCTGGCCTTCACCATGATCACTGAAAGCTCTGCAATTGTTCCATTGTAAGAGACCACGATTTCGCTGACCACCGGAGAATATTCAGGCTTTTTTCCATCCAGATATTTCTCACCGTAGAATCTGAGAAAATATTCAATCAACCGCTCACCAGTGGACTCATCATCCAACACCAGGCTTTCTTTGTACTTGTACATCATGCTGTTTTCCAGCAGCATCTTCTTTTCCTTGAAGTCAAGAAGACCAAGTCCATAAGGAGCCATGGCAATGATGGTTCGACTCAGATGCTCCGAGTCGAATACATCCTTGGCCTTTCCATATACCGGAATAAATACCCTGCCATAGAAATATATCAAAAAACACCATATAAGAATGATGAATATCAATGAAAGCAGCAAATATACAAGAGACTTCCCATTCAAAAAAACGGCATCTCTCCAGGAGAAAACCTGGAGAAATACCATGTTTGTATTCGATATCCTCGAATAATAATAAAAGCATCCATTCCTGTAGACGGCGCCATACTTTCCAAGAATATATCCTGTCTCTTATACACATCTAAAAGGGGGGGGGGGGGGGGGGGGGGGGGGGGGGGGGGGGGGGGGGGGGGGGGGGG
>NZ_JAELTK010000190.1:0-1441 GCF_016428765.1 Delftia sp. ASV31 | reverse complement strand
TGCGCATCGACGCCTTCCACGCCGGTGACGCCTGGTACGCCAGCGTTGACGGTCACCAAGGCCAACCCAGGCAGCCTGGCTGTGGGCACGCCGTTCAACTACGCCTTCACGGTAGCGAATGCGGCCAGTGCCTTCGGTCCCGCCAACAGCGTGACCATCAAGGACCTGGTGCCTGCAGGCATCAGCATCACGGGTGTGCCGACCGGCGCGAACGTGGCCAGTGCGACCTGCACGCCCAATACCTTCCCGTTTGCGGGCAATGGCAGCTCCGTGCTGACGTGCACGGTGAACTTCACCACACCGGTGGCGGCTGGCAGCAGCACCAGCTTCAACCTGCCAGCTGTGCCGACGGCTGTGGGTTCGAGCACGAACACGGCTTCCTACGATCCGTCCGGCGGCATCAGCCCCGTCAATCCGACGGCGGGTTGCACGACGGATTGCGCATCGACGCCTTCCACGCCGGTGACCCCTGGCACGCCTGCGTTGACGGTCACCAAGGCCAACCCCGGTAGCCTGGCTGTGGGAACTGCGTTCAACTACGCGTTCTCCGTGTCCAACGCCGCCGGTGCCTTCGGTCCCGCCAACAGCGTGACCATCAAGGACCTGGTGCCGGCAGGCATCAGCATCACGGGCGTGCCGACCGGTGCGAACGTGTCCAGTGCGACTTGCACGCCCAACACCTTCCCGTTTGCGGGTAATGGCAGCTCCGTGCTGACGTGTACGGTGAACTTCACCACGCCGGTGGCGGCTGGCAGCAACAGCAGCTTCAACCTGCCAGCTGTTCCGACGGCTGTGGGTTCGAGCACGAACACGGCTTCCTACGATCCGTCGGGCGGCATCAGCCCCGTCAATCCGACGGCGGGTTGCACGACGGATTGCGCATCGACGCCTTCCACGCCGGTCACGCCTGGTACGCCAGCGCTGACAGTCACCAAGGCCAACCCCGGTAGCCTGGCTGTGGGGACACCCTTCAACTACGCGTTCTCCGTGTCCAACGCTGCCGGTGCCTTCGGTCCCGCCACCAGCGTGACCATCAAGGACCTGGTGCCTGCGGGCATCAGCATCACGGGTGTGCCGACCGGCGCAAACGTGGCCAGTGCGACCTGCACGCCCAATACCTTCCCCTTCGTGGGCAATGGCACGGCGATCCTGTCTTGCACGGTGAACTTCACTGCGGCAGTGGCGGCCGGTGGCAACACCAGCTTCAATCTGCCAGCGGTGCCGACGGCTGTGGGGTCGAGCACGAACACGGCTTCCTACGATCCATCGGGCGGCATCAGCCCGGTCAATCCGACGGCCGGTTGCACGACGAACTGCGCATCGACGCCTTCCACGCCGGTGACGCCTGGTACGCCAGCGTTGACGGTCACCAAGGCCAACCCAGGCAGCCTGGCTGTGGGCACGCCGTTCAACTACGCCTTCACGGTAGCGAATGCGGCCA
>NZ_JAELTK010000018.1:0-78970 GCF_016428765.1 Delftia sp. ASV31 | reverse complement strand
TTGCTCTGCATGCGCCGCAGGATGCGCACCAGCATGGCGCGCAGCTCGGCCCCCGTGAAGTCGAAGGGCAGCACATGCGAGTACTCCATGGCATAGGTGCCGGCGTTGGCGTCGCGCTGCTTGGCGCTGACCCACAGCACGGGCATGCCGAAGGTGCCCTCCACGCCCTGGCGCGTGAAGCGCGCGCCCTCCAGCACCGAGACGCTGACCACGGCGATCGCATTGCCCAGCTCGCTGGTGTCGGCGGGCAGGGCCAGCCCGTCGGCGCGCACCACGTCCACGCCCAGGTTGAGCACGCAGCGCTCCACCCGCTCGGCGATGTCGGCCTGGCCTTCCCAGACATAGATGACGAGCTCGTCCAGATTCACGTTGCATTCCCTCGTTGTCGATTCATGGATTGGATGGCCTTGCCTGCCGTTCAGAAAACCAGTTGCGCCGTGTCGCAGCCGATGGACAGGGCCTTGATGTCGGTGCGGCCCACCTCCAGCCCCAGCGTGTCCTTGAGCACGCTGGTCAGCAGCGTGCCCACGCCGTTGAGGATGGGCTTGAGCACGGTGGTGATCAGCGGCTTGAGCAGGGTGCACAGGGCGCCGGTGCAGGTGAGGTTGTTGTCGCGGTTGAGCAGGGACTGGATCTCGGGGCTGTTGGGGTTGATCGCGTACAGGTACTGCGGGTGCGAGGTCAGCAGCTTGGTCACGTTGTTCTTGACGCAGCCATTCCAGTTGAGCAGCGAGCTGAGCAGGCCCGCGCAGCTCTGGTAGCCGTTGTCGTAGGTGGAGATGCCCAGCACATCCAGCAGGCCGCCGGGCACGCTGGTGTAGGAGTTGAGGGCGGCCGAGAACGTGCCGCTGGGCCAGGTGGAGGACGGGCAGGCGAACAGGAAGCAGGATGTGGCAATGGCGTTGTTGAACGTGAAGTTGGAGGTGAGCAGCTTTGGCATGTAGTCCGGGTCGCCGGGCACACCGCGCCCGTTGAGCAGCAGGTTGGTGACGCTGGTCACGTTGTACAGGCCGTTGACCTTGGCGGCATCCAGGTAGGACTCCAGCAGCCGCGTGGTGATGTCGGTGGGCGTGCTGTTCGGTGGCTGCAGCAGGCCGCTGAGCAGGTTGAGCAGTCCCGTGACGATGTTGTTGACCGTGTCGCCCAGCGCCAGCTGGTTCACCTGCGTGGAGCGGTTGGTCTTGGACCAGTTGGGGTCGGCCGGGTCTTCGTAGCCGGGCTCCATGCCCAGGCCCGTGGTGGAGTCCGTGTACTCCAGTGCCGGCACCCAGAGCTTGCCGGTCAGCACGGGCAGGCGCAGCAGGGTGATGAGCTGCTCGTCCTGCAGGCCCTTCTCGCAGCTTTGCTTGTTGTTGGGGTCCATCTTGCCCACGCAGGCGTTGAGGATGGAGGACTTGACCGACAGGTCCATGGTCTGCGGGCTGGCGCTGCATTGCAGCGCCGTCAGCGTGCCGGTGGCGTTGGTGATGTCCACGGCAATGGGCAGCTTGACCTGGGTGCCCAGGATGTCCTTGACCAGCCATTTGAGCGCGCCGCCCAGCAGCTGGTCCGTGTCCACGTTCAGGTTCAGGCGGATCTGCGCGCTGTAGCCCTGCGTGCCGACGGGGCCCACGGCAATGGTGGGCGGCTGCACGATGGTCAGCTGGCCCTTGATGAGCCCGGCCACATCCAGCTGGTTGGCCTGCAGCGCGTGGCCGTTGGCGCCGATGGCAATGGCCGTCTTCAAGAGGTCGCCAATGCCCAGCTGCACGTCCATGGCCGCGTTCAGCGGATCGGTGCGGCCGGCGCCCAGGAAGGCGAACAGGCCCTTCTGGTCATCCAGGCTGCCCAGCGGGATCTTGATGGTGCTCAGGCCCAGGTTGATCACCTGGGTCTTGAGCGCGTTGAGCTGCACCGCCAGCGCGTTGTCGGTGATGGCGCTGATGGAGGCGTCGATCACGTTCAGCAGGGTGACGCTGGCGATGTTGGCCAGGCCCTCGGGCGACAGCGCGCGCAGCTGCTCTATGCCCAGGTTCACGCCCAGGGCCTTGAGCAGGCCGGCCGGGCTGATCTTGGCATCGGCCAGGCCCTTGGAGTCCAGCAGGGTCAGCATGCCCACGTCCAGCCCCACCAGGCCCAGCAGCCCGCCCAGCGGCGTGTCCTTGTTGAAGCGCAGCAGCTGCGAGCCCACCTGGAAGGACGCCACCGAGTCGTTGCGCATGGCAATGGCCTCGGCCACCACGGCACGGCTCCAGGGGCCGGGGAAGATGGTGGGCGAGGTGCCGCCCACCGTCACGCGCGCCGCGTTGAGCGGCCCGGAGCTGGCGTCGAAGAAGCGGCCGCCGCTCGATTGGCGCGCCGGGTCCGCCGGGTTCCAGTTTCCGCAGCTGACCACGGTCTGGGTGCTGTTGCGGGTCAGTGGAACCGGCCAGTTGGCCGTGATGCTGTCCTCGCCCGCCGTCACGCAGGCGGCGCGGTTGCTGCGCTCGGCATTGATGGCCTGGGCCGCCTGGGTGGCCGCCAGATCGGCAATGCGCTGCAGGTCGCGCTTGGCGTAGTACATGTAGCCCAGGTCCACGACGCCGAGCAACAGGAACAGCACCGAGCCCAGCAGGGCGAACTGCACGAGCAGGCTGCCGCCTTGCCGGCGCCCTTGCCAGCGCCCTTGCCGGCGCCCTTGTCGGCGCGTTCGGGGGCGGTGTGCGGATGCGGGGAGGTGGGTGAGCATGCTCTGGTCCTCCTGTCTAGCTGCCGGGCGCAAGCCTGATCAGGCTGCGGGACTCCAGGCGCGTGGGTTCGCCCAAGGTCTGGCTGCCCACCTGCAGGCCCTGGCCCAGCACGGGGGGAAGCATGTACACCACGCTCAGCGTGGCCTGGGAAGTGCCCCAGTCGATCTGTATCTGGGTGGGCGCCGTGCCCGCTGGAATGCCGCTGGCCGCCAGGCTCTGGTTCACCACATCGCTGGTGGCCTGCAGGATGTTGGCGCGTTCGGCCGGCTTGGCCGGGTTGTAGCCCGCCATCCCGCCAAACGCCAGATGCTGGACCATGCGCGCGCCATCGCCCGTGGCACGTGCCAGCGACTGCTGTGCCTGCAGCACGCGCCAGTACACGAACATGCCCATCAGCAGCATCACCATCACCCCGGCGATCAGCGCGAACTCCACCGCCGCCACGCCGCGCTGCCGCCTGCGCAGCCCTGCCGCGAGGGTGTCGCCGGTGTCCCGTATGCCCCCCTCCCGCGAAGCGAGAGAGGGGGAAGGCGCGAAGCGACTCAGGGGGAGCTTCATAGCCCCCCCCTGTCCACCATGATGTTGGCGCTGGCCGTCAACGTGGTGGGCATGACCAGGCCGAAGCCCGGCAGGGCGGGCGCTATCGGGCTGGTTCCATAAGGGATGGTGAAGCCCACGCGCACCATGCAGCGTTCGGCAACCAGCACGCCGCAGGTCAGCGTGGCCGAGCACAGTTCGCTGTTCTGCAGCCTGCAGATGCGCACGTCGATGCTGCCAGCCGTGGGCCGGAGGTCGGCCGGCAGCCAGTCGAGCCGCTGCTGCACCAGGCTGCGGGCCGCGTCCAGGCGGGCGCTGCGGCTGGTCTGGTAGCGCAGCGTGGCCCGCGCGGCGTCTTCGGCGGCGGCCTGCATGGATTCGCGCACCAGGAACGCCAGCCCGTAGCTGATGCAGGCATACAGGAGGGCAAAGAACACCGGGAAGATGATGGCCCACTCCAGCGCATACACCCCCCGCTGCCGCAGGCTGGCAGATCGGTGGGAGCGGTGAGCGCGGGGTTGACGCCGGGTCATGGTCGTTCCTGCAAGCCGTGGCCGGGGCCGGCCTCAGTTCTTGCCGCCGGCTTCGACGCCGGTCTTGTACAGGGCGGGGATTTCCGTCTCGAAGCTCTTGAGGTAGCGCGCATAGCTGCGCCGCGCCTGCTCGCCTGCGATGGGGCGCGCACGCTGGCCCGGCTGGCTGTGCTGCATTTCCAGCAGCCGCAGGGTGCCCCCGCCGATGTCGATCTCGCGCCGGGGCAGGTACATCACGGTTCCATCGGGGTTGGTGTAGAGCGTGTAGCCGACCAGGATGGAGTCGGTGGAGGGCTCGGCGAACACATGGGGCCGTGCATCCACCTGCTCGGGCGGGCTCTGCACTTCGCCAAAGGCCTGGGCATGCAGCGCGGCCGTGGGAAGCAGGGCCAGGCCGGCGGCCAGCAGCCAGGGGGCCAGAGCGTTGGCGACTGCAGTGCGGCGCGGTGGGTCCATGCGGTATGTGTCTGGCATGTCGTGCTCCTCAAAGTGGCGAGGCCGGTGCTGCGCCTGCGGCGCCGGGCGGCTCGGAAAGAAGAATGCGCCGGGTGATGCCGGCCGGCAGGGTCTCGGGCAGGGCCTCGGTGGCGCGTGCTTCGGGGCGGGTGCCCAGGGTCGGCACAGGGGGTAGTGCAGGGGGCAGCACAGAAGGCGGCACAGAAGGCAGCACAGGGGCGCTGGACACAGCGGCACCGGCACCGACCTCGGCGGGCAGGCTGTCGCCGCGCAGGCGCACGGCATCGCGCACGCTGGTCAGCTGTGCCTGCAGGGTCTGCAGTGAGGTCTGGTCGATCATGGGCAGGGCGCCCTTGGCCTGGGGCTGGGCCAGCTGGCGCAGCAGCTGCGACGCCTGGGCCTGGTTGCCGCTGGCCAGCCAGAACAGCGCCATGTTCAGCTGCACCCGTGCGTTGGCCGGGGCGAGTTGCGAGGCCTGCATGATGGGCATCTGCGCGGCGGCCAGCCGGCCGTCGAGCATGTGGGCGTAGGCCAGGTCACTGAGCACGTTGGCGTCGATGGGGTTGAGCTGGCGCGCCTTGTCCAGCTGCTCCACGGCCTGGCCATACTGGCCCTGGCTTGCGTACAGCAGGCCCAGGCCGCGCCGCGCCCGCGCCGTGGTGGCGCCCTGCAGCAGCGCCAGGTAGGCCTGCCGGGCCTGCTCGACCTGGCCGGTGTTGCGCAGCGCATCGGCCCGCATCAGGCGCGACTCCGGGTTCACGCCGTACTGCTGCTCGAAGGCTTCGGTGTGCGCCAGCGAGGCATACCACTGGCCGGCCTGCTGCATCTGCGTGATCAGGTCCAGATAGGTCTGGGCGTTGTCCACCTGGGTGGCCTGCTGGGCGTTCTGCAATTGCTGCTGGGCCTGGGCGGCGGTTTCCTGCTGCGCGGAAGGGGCGCCGTAGCCCTGCGGCCCCTTGCTGGCGCAGCCGGCCAGGGCCAAGGCCAGGGTCGCCAGGGCTGCCAGGGTTGCAAGGGGTGCCGGTGCTGGCGTCCGCCCTGCGCGGGTGTTTTCCTGGTGTCGCATGCCTAGCGTCCTCCCATGGTGGTCAATGCCCTGATCACGGCCAGGAAGCCGGGGCCCGCCGTGATGACGAGCAGGGCGGGCAGCAGCGTGAGGACCATGACGCCCGTCATCTTGACGGTGATGGAACCTATCTTTTCCTTGAAGCTGGCCTGGCGCTTTTCGCGCAGCCGGATGCTGAATTCCCGCAGCGGCTCCTGCACGGCGCCGCCATGCTTGTCCACCTGCACCAGCAGGTTGACGATGGCGCTCATGTCGTCGTCGGCGCTCATGTTGACCATGCGCTGGAAGGATTGCTCGCGCGTGCGCCCGGTGTTGTAGAGCTGGTTGGCCAGGGCCAGTTCTCCGCTGATGACGCGCAGCACGCTCTTGAATTCCGAGGCCAGGATCTGCAGGCTCTGGTCCACGCTCAGGCCCACGCCCTGCAGCAGCCGCAGCAGGTCGACGAACAGCGGCAGTTCCTCGACCACCTGCTCGCGCCGGCCCTTGGCCCGCGAGCGCAGAAACCATTTGGGAAGCATGAGCCCCAGGCTCACCCCGAGAAAGCCGTAGATCAGCGCCGCGTTCTCGCCGGGGCGCAGCACACCCAGCGCCAGCAGGGGCAGGACCACGCACAGCACCATGCGGCTGGCCACATAGGCCATGCTCCCGTTGCGCGTGCCCACGCCGGCCTGGTCCAGCAGCTTGCGGTCCTCATCGGCCAGCAAGGCCTTGGCCACGCCCCATTGCAGCCAGGCCGGGGGCGGGAGGTTGGCGGCCGCCGCCTGTGGCGAATCGGATGAACGCACGTTGATGGACAGCGGGTTGAGCAGCTGCGCGTCGTTGGCCTGCATGGCGCTCTTCGTGGCGGCCTTCGGGGTCGATGCGGTATCGCGCGCCTGCAATATCCTGGCGACCTGGCTGGAGGCCCGGGCCGAGCGCCACAGCTTCCACACCAGGGCGCAGGCCCACAGCACCAGTCCCAGCGCGCCCAGGCTGATGCTGGCGATCCACAGTTGCTGCGGGGTCATGCGTGGCTCCTTGCGCAGACGGATGGGTGGGCCTGTGCTGTCATGGGTTCACCTCAGCTTGGCCAGCCGGTACAGAAGAAAGGCGCCCAGGGCCTCCAGGGCGGCGGCGACCAGGACCATGGTCTGGCCGCTGTCGTCGTTCCACATGCGCATGAAGTAGCCGCGGTTGATCACCATGATCAGCGCCCCCACCACCAGGGGCAGCAGGGCCAGCACCCAGGCCGACATGCGGATCTCGGAGGACAGCGCATGCAGCTCGCGCTCGGCGGACTGGCGGTCGCGGATGTAGGCCGAGACACGCTCCAGCACCAGGTCAGCGCGGCCGCCATAGCGCACGCTCATGCGGAACACGGCGGCCAGCAGTCCGAATTCGGGCAGGCGCCAGTTGCGCTCCAGCTGGCCCATGGCCTGCCCCAGGTCGGGCGATGCGCTGAGCATGGCCGCCGCCTGCTGCAGCGCGTCGCCCAGCGGATCGGGGACGTTGTTCAGCGCCATCTGGAAGGCCGCATGGGGCGAGTTGCCGATGGAGATCAGGCGGACCATGTTGTCCAGGAAGCCGGGCAGTTGCTGCAGCAGTCTTTCGCGGCGCTTGGCCTGCCGCCGCCAGATGCCGAAGGCCAGCACCACGGCATACAACACGGCCACCACCAGCCCCGCGGCAGCACCTGCCTGGCTGGTCGCCAGCAAGGCCAGCACCAGGCCGGTGATGGCGAACAGGGCCAGGGTGTTGGACGAGATTCCCCAGGACTGGACGCCCAGCCGCTGGGCCAGCCACTGCACGGCAGCGGGTGAGGGCGCGGGCTGCGCCGCGGGGGCGCGGAAGGCGGGCTCGGCCATGGGCGGGGAGGGCGAGATCACCTCCCGGTGGCCGTCCACGCTGCGCTTCATGTGCAGGTTGATCGACTGCTCATGCTCCTTGCGGCGCCCGCGCATGATCACCCACAGCGCCAGGGCCAGCAGCAGGCAGGCCAGCGCGCCGAGGATGAGGACGGCGGGTGCCAGGCCTGTCATCGCACGCCTCCGTGGCCGGTCTGCTGCTGCATGCGCCACCAGCTCAGCAGCTTGGGCGAGTGCGGCGAGATGCCCAGCGATACCCACTGGTCGATCTCCTGCCCGTCAGGGCCCACCTGGGGCTCGTAGCGGTACAGCTCCTGCATGGAGATCATGTTGTCCGTCATGCCCGTGACCTCGGTCAGCGACAGCAGGCGGCGGCGGCCGTTGGACAGGCGGCCGATCTGCACGATGAAGTCCACGGCATTGGCGATCTGGCGGCGCAGGCTGACCTCGCTGCCCTGAAAGCCCGCGAAGCCGGCCAGCATTTCGGCGCGGTACAGGCATTCGCGCGGCGAGCTGGCGTGGATGGTGCCCATGGAGCCGTCGTGGCCGGTGTTCATGGCCTGCAGCAGCTCCAGCACCTCGCCGCCGCGCACCTCGCCGACGATGATGCGGTCGGGCCGCATGCGCAGGCTGTTGCGCAGCAGGTCGCGGATGCTGACGTGGCCCGAGCCGTCAAAGCCGCCGGGGCGGCTTTCCAACCGCACCACGTGGTTGTGGTTGAGGGCCAGCTCGGCCGTGTCCTCGATGGAGACGATGCGCTCGCTGCCCGGGATGAAGCTGGCCAGCGCATTGAGCAGGGATGTCTTGCCCGAGCTGGTGCCGCCGCTGACCAGGATGTTGCAGCGCGCCTGCACGGCCATCTCCAGGATGCGGCAGATGTCCTGGTTGAAGGTGCCCAGCTGTACCAGTTCGGGCGGTGTCAGCGGGTCCTTGCGGAACTTGCGGATGGAGACCGAGGGACCGTCGATGGACAGCGGCTCGATGATGACGTTGATGCGCCCGCCATCGGGCAGGCGGGCATCGACCATGGGGCTGGACTCGTCCAGGCGCCGGCCCAGCGGCGCCAGGATGCGGCGCACGATGCGCAGCACATGCTCGTCGTCCTTGAAGTGCAGCGTCTCGCGCTGCAGCACGCCGCCGCGCGAGACGTAGATGTTGCCGTGGCCGTTGATGAGGATGTCCTCGACCAGCGGGTCTTCCAGCAGCGGCTGCAGCGGCCCCAGTCCCGTGAGCTCGCGCGTGAGGGCGCGCGCCACCTGCAGCGCCTCCTGCTCGTTGACGGGCACGGAGTGCAGGCGGATGAAGCTGTCCAGCTCCATCAGCACGAACTGCGCGATGGCGGCCTGCGACCAACGGCCGAACTCGGCACCCAGCTCCTCGATGCGGCTGAGCAGGTGCTCGTGCGTGCGGTTCTTCAGGTCGAGGAACAGCGCGCTTCGCTCGAACTCGCTGGCCTGGGCGTCGGCCAGATGGGAATAAGCCGTGGTCGTCATGGTGCGTTCAGCTTCTTGTTCGGTGGAAGAAACGGTTCAGGCCCCGGGCGGGCGCGGCCTGATCGCCCGCATGGGCCTGGTGGTGGGTGGTGATCAGCAAGGTGGCGAGCTTGTCCACGGCCTGCACATAGGGCTCGCGCTGCAGCCGGCTGGGCAGCAGCTGGCCCTGATTGACGGCCTGGACCAGTTCGCGCCGGCGCTCGGGAATGGTGGCCAGCAGCGGCAGCTGCAGTTGCCTGGCGATCTGCGGGGCCTCCAGCTCCAGCTGGCTGTCGTGCCGGCTGACGATGAGCTGCACGCGCTCGCGATCGACCTTTTGCTCGTCGAGCTGGCGCAGCAGCTCGGTGGTGGAGACCACGCTGGCCACGCTCTGGTCGCAGACCACCCAGATCTGGCTGGCGCGCAGCGCCACGCGCATGGCCAGCTGCGTGGGCACGACGGCCCCCAGGTCGGCCACGATGTGGCGGAAGTACTGGCGCAGGCGCAGCAGCAGCGCGTCGGCATCGGCATAGGAGACGTCGCGCAGTCGGGCGGGCTGGCGCGGCAGCGTGAGCAGGCGCAGGCCGCTTTCATGGCGGGCCAGTCCCGTCGATGCCAGGCGCCGGTCGAAGCGGCGCAGGTTGTTGACGGCCTCGATGAAGTCGAAGTCGCCCAGCGTGCCCAGGTACAGCCCGCAGTCGCCGCTGGGAAAGCCCAGGTCGATGAGCAGGCCGTCCAGCGTCTCGTTGCTGATCTCGCGGGGCGTGGCGTCCTTGCCCGGCACGGCCGTCGTGCCATGCAGGCGCTTTTGCAGGTACCAGGCCAGGTGCGATGCCATGAGGCTGCTGCCCAGGCCGGCGCGCGCCGACATGATGGCGGTCAGCGGCGCGTTGGGCATGCCCGAGGCCGACGGGGGCACGCGCTTGATCAGATCGATCACCGTCTGGTGCGCGGCCTGCACGGGGCCGTCCACGTCGAGGAAGTCCTGCACCCCGGCGCGCAGCGCGGCCAGCATGCACTGCGGGTACTTGGTGCGGCCCACGGCCAGGCAGGGCAGGTGGGGGTGGGAGATGTGCAGCTGGGAGGCCAGGTGGGCCGCCTCGTCGGTGGACAGCGGGTCGAAATGCACGAGCACGGCATGCGGCATGTAGCGCTGCACCTGCTCGGTGACGTTGTCCTGGAACCGCGCCACATGCAGCCGCGCGCCGTCCAGCATGTGCTGCAGCCAGGCCTGGGCCAGCGAGCTTTCGGGGGTGCCTGCGTGGATGAAGAGCAGCTCCACCTGCAGGTCGTTGTCGAGCGGCTGCGGCGTCGGGCGGGGCGCGGCGGGCGCGGTCATCCTGTCCAGTGGTGATTTGTCCTGCGCAAGCGGTGACTTGTCCTGCGCGAGCGCATCGGTGCCGGGCTGCGGCTTGCCGGCCAGCGAGGCCGAGGAACGCAGCCCCAGCAGGGTCTCCAGCGAGGTGGGTGAGCCGATGGCCGGCGAGCCTGTGGCGTCCACAGGCGAATCGGTTGCGGTGGGCTTGCTTGTCATGTCGTCAGTACGAGAAGCCGGGTACGGCGGTCTGGGTGCTCATTCCGCCGGCGAGGTAGGGCAGCCAGACCTTGCCGGCGTTGCGCTGCTCGGATTGCGCACCGGGCAGCAGGGCTTCGAGATTGGTGCTGGCGGGAAGCGGGTGGACCAGGCGCGGGGTGACGATGATCACCAGCTCGGACTCTTCCTGCGTGTAGTTGAGGTTCTTGAAGAAGGTGCCCAGGATGGGCAGATCGCCCAGCACCGGCACCTTGCTGACGTTGGAGGTGGTGGCACGGCTGACCAGCCCGCCGATGACGAAGCTCTCGCCATCGGCCAGCTCCACCGAAGTGTCGGCGCGGCGCGTGCGGATGGCGGGCACGGTGACGCCGCTGATGGTCACGCCGCTGTTGAAGTCCAGGTCGCTGGCCTCGGGCGAGACCTTCAGTGCGATGCGATCGTCCGACAGGATGGTGGGCGTCAGCTGCAGCTTGATGCCGAATTCCTTGTACTGGATGGCGATGTTGCCGTCGCGCGCGGGCACCGGGATCGGCAGCTCGCCGCCGGCCAGGAAGCTGGCGTTCTGGCCGGTCTGTGCCAGCAGGGTCGGCCGGGCCAGCACGCGCGCCATGCCGTTGCCTTCGAGGATGCTCAGCTGCGTGACGATGCCGGCGCCGCTGAAGGCCTTGCCGAAGGTCATCACCAGGCTCATGGCGCTGGCAATGGCCGACGAGGTGTTGTTGGACACGCCGCCTGAGCCCGTGCCTCCCGTGCCGCCCGAGCCGGTATTGCCCGTTCCCGTCCCTGTCCCCGTGCCGTTGGTATTGGTGCTGATGCTGCCCACCACGCCGGGGCTGAAGCTGCCGAAGCTGAAGCCCTGGTTGTTGCGCCCGCCGCTGTAGATGTTGACGCCGATGCGCTTCATCGCGGATTTCTTGAACTCCACCACCTGCACGTCCACCTGGACGGTGTTGCTCTTGACGTCGATCTGCGCGTTGTCCACCAGCAGCGTCTGGGCGGGCGCGTACTGGCGCAGTTCGGCCACGGCCTGGGCATGTTCTGGAACCGAGGTCAGGCGCTTTTCCAGCAGCAGGTGCTGGCCGCGGACCTGGACCTCCCAGCGCTGGGGTGCGCCACCTTTCTGGGGCCACACCACCAACGTGGTGCTGCCCTGGGCCTTGGGCGTGAGCAGCAGCTCGGTGCCGCCGGAGCCGGAGCCGGCACTGGCGCCGGAGCCCGGCGTGGCGCGCAGCAGTTTCACGTCCAGCACATTGGGGTCGCCCACGGCGATGCGGCCCGGAGTACTGGCCAGCGGCATCAGGTGCTGGCGTCCGGCCACCAGCTGCAGGGAGTCGCCAGAGGGCATGTCCCCGGCGCCGGGGGCGTGCATGCCCTGGACGGCAGCGGTGTCCGCAGGCGCCGACACCGCTGGCGGCAATGCCAGCAAGGCCATGCTGCCGCACAGTGTCCAGACCGCGCGCTGCAGCGGTGTTGCTCCGGCCGTCGAGATGTTCTTGCACTTCATGGCATCTCCCTCTTGTTGTGTGTTTTCAGTAGTTCACCATCTGCACGGCGGCTCCGTTGTGCAGCTCCACCGTGCGTTCGCGCGGGGCCCGCTGCTGCGGCGGCCGCACGGCGGGTGCGAAGGCCGTCATGGGCTGGGCGGCAGGCTTGCGGATGTTCCTGGCGTCGGCGCCGGTGGCCAGGTCCTGCATGCGCAGGCCGGCGAAGGCGCGGTCGGCTCCTTCCAGTGCCTGGTCTTTCCTGAGGCGGCCCGCCACCGGCTGCAGTGCGCCGGGCAGGGCGGCGAAGAGCTTGGGATCGGGCACGGACAGGTCGTCCGGGTTGCGCAGCGCCAGGGTGAGCTGGCCGAATTTCTCGGCCAGCGTGAGGCGCTCCACATCGTCCAGCGGCACGGCCAGCACGGCCGATTGCACGTTCTCAGGGCGCTGGCCGGTCTGATCCGCAGCGCTGGCGCGGCGCAGCGACGAGCCTGCCGATTCCTTGTCCTGCTGCGCCTGGCGCTGGACGGCCGGCATGGGCGGGCGTTCCACGCTGCCGGAGCCGTAGGCGAGCACGCGGCTGCGCGCCAGCAGCAACCGGGTCTGCGCGTCCACGGGTGCCTGGTCGGACTTGCCGTCCAGCGTGAAGTAGACATCCACGAAGTCGCCGGGGCGCACATGGTGGCCCGCGGCCATCTGCTCCCGGATGGCGATCGCCAGGGCGCGCTGTCCCGGCTCCAGCTGCAGCGCCAGGCCGCTGAGCAGTTGCTGCTCGAACAGCGGGGTGCCCGGGGTGAGCGCCATCAGCGTGGTGCGGCCCAGCACGTCGTCGGTCGCGGCAAAGCTGCCGGGTACGGGGGCGGGCAGCTGGGCCAGCTTCACATCCTCGCTGCCGATGCGCTGGCCTGCGGCAATGGCCTGGGCCACGACCACGACGGCATGCTGCGGCACGGGCTCGGGGGCCGGCTGCGCCGAGGCGGCCGGCGAGGGCTGGGCCACGGGGCGTGCGGGCTGGCTGCCCAGCAGCCAGGCAAGGCCTGCGAGCACGATGGCCAGCCCCACCAGCAGTCCGGCAAGAATCTTGGTGAGGTTCATGGCTGGGGCTCCTGGTGCAAGTGGGTGGCGACGGTGTTCAGGCATGGGGGCTGCCCTGGCGCTTTCCTGCCATGGCGCAGAGGGTCCGCCAGGGCAGGAAAGCGTCCGGATAGCGCACGGCGGCGGCTTGCGGCGGGGCCGGGCCGTGTGGTGCGTGGCGCGGGGAAAGCGATCTGCATGGGCATCTCCCGTTCAGGCAAGCGGCTGGCTGTGGCGCCAGGCCAGGGCAATGGCCGCAATGGCCATGTAGCCGGCATAGGGAATGGAGCGCTGGGGCTGGCGCGGTCCATCGGTGGCGCCTGCGGGCTGAGACGCAGCGCCCAGCGGTGCCAGGCGGGCCGCCCAGGCCAGGGGCAGCCGGGCCTGCAGCCACAGGCCGGTGGGGCTGTGGCTCAGGTGGCGCAATGACAGCACCAGCAGGCCGTGCAGGCCGGCCAGCAGGCTGCCTCCGGTCCAGATCAGCAGCAGGTCGAAGCTCAGCCCGAACCACAGCCCTGCGACCGCGCCGAACTTGACGTCGCCCGCTCCCATCCAGCGCAGTGCATAGAAAGGAAGCAGCACGACAAACCCCGCCAGCAGTCCGGCCAGCGCGTTCCAGGCCGAGACCTGGAACGGCTGCGCCCCACTGGCCAGTGCCGCCGCGCCTGTGGCCAGGCCGAGCAGCACCATCCAGTTGCGCACGCGCCGGATGCGCAGATCCATGACCGCAATCGTTGCGAGCCATGTGATGCAGACGCACAGCCATAGCGAGGTCCGCTCCATCTTCAGGGGGCAAGTCCGTTGAGCTTGGTGGCCAACCGGTTGAACAGTCCGTTCAGATCGGTGCCCAGCGCGGTGGCGCCCACGACGATGCCCACGGCAATCAGGCCGGCGATCAGCCCGTATTCGATGGCGGTGGCGCCTTCCTCGTCTTTCCAGAAGTTCTTGATCATTTCGGTCATGGCATGGTCCTTTCGGTTTGCAAAATGCCTTGGCGCCGGGGGCGGAGGCAAGCTCCGCCCGAGCCCGGCCAGATCGCGCCGCAGCCGGCGCTCAGGGAACGAAGCCGGTGAGCTTGGTGGCGATCCGGGTGAACAGCCCATTCAGGTTGGTGCCGAGCGCGGTGGCGCCCACCACGATCCCCACGGCGATGAGGCCGGCGATCAAGCCGTACTCGATGGCGGTGGCGCCTTCTTCGTCTTTCCAGAAGTTCTTGATGATGTCGGTCATGGCATCGTCCTTTCGGTTGCAAAAGCCCATCGTTGTCGATGGCGGCGGCTGGCGATGGGCAGAAGCCGGCCGCTGCACGGGAAACCTCACCTGCCGCTTCTCACTTCACCACTGCTGTCGCGAGGCAGTGGTTGGAAAAGCGTCTGAAACGGGGCGCAACTGCTGCTCAAGGCGCAGCTGTATTCGTTGGGGCATGGCGCTGGCGGACAGGGTGGCCACGGCAGCGTCCTGGGGTTCGGGGCGGCTGCGCGAGGGCGCAGGACCGGGCGCGTTCCCGGGCTCGTCCATGGGGGCAGTGCCTGGCGCACCACCGCCTGCCGGAATCGGTTTTTGCGGGGTGAACAGCGCGTTCAGCCAATGGTCGGGCGGGTCCTGGGGCAGGAGGCGGCCGGTGGTGCGTGCCAGGCGCAGTTCGTTGATGCGCTGGTCGTAGATGGCGTCGGCCTCGTCCAGCAGCAGGCGCTGCATGTCCAGCTGGGCGTCCAGCACCTGGGCCAGGCTGCCGCGCCCGACTTCGAGCAGGCGGCGGCGCCCCTCGAAGGCGGCGCGCGCCTCGCGCACGGCGTCGGCCAGCTGGCTTTCGCGCTGGCGGCCGGACTGGGTGCGTCCCCAGGCGGCGGAGGCGGTTTCGCGCACCTGGCGGCGCACGGTTTCCTGCTGCGCTTCCTGGGCCTGCAGTTCGTTGATGGCCTTGAGGATGCGGTCGCGCAGCTCGAAGCCGTTGCCGAAGTTCCAGCTCAGCTCCACGCCGTAGCGCGTGCCCTCGGCATAGAGCACGCCGCTGGGGTCGCGCGTGTGGGCCACCACGGCGGCCAGCGTGGGAAAGCGCTGGGACTTGCTGCGGTCCACTTCGGCGCGGGCCTTCTCGATCTGCTGCTCCATCTCCTGCAGCTCGGGGCTGACGGCTTCGGAGGCCTGCAGGGCCGAGTCCTCGTTGGCCGGCATCCATTGCACGGGCACGTTGAGCTGGGGCAGCCAGCCTGGCTGGGGCGTGAAGCCGAAGTAGCGCGTGAAGCGGGCCTGCGCATCCATGCGCTGCGACTCCAGCGCGTGCTGCTGGGCCAGGGCGCCGGCCTGGCGCGAGGCGGCCTGGCGCAGGTCGTTGCGGCCCACGGCGCCCAGTTCGGCGCGGCGCTCCTCGATGCGCGCGAGCTGGCCGATGATGCGCGCCGACTCGGCCGCCACGCGCGCCTTATCCTCGAAGCGGTGCAGCTCCAGCAGGGCGGTCAGCGCCTCCAGCAGCACGTTCTGGCGCGTGCCGTAGAGCACGCTGCCCTGGGCCGCCTCCTGCGATTCGGCCGAGCGTATGCCCGCGCCGATGGCGCCGCCGTCCAGCAGGGCCATGCGCACTTCGGCGTTGACGGCGGTGTAGGACTCGCGGCCCCGGCGCAGCTGGGCATCGCCCGTGTTGGTGCCGACCTTGAAAGTGGGCCAGCGCGCGCCGCGCGCTGTGTTCACGTCATGCCCGGCCGATTCCAGCGCGGCGCGCGCCTTGCGCACGTCGGGGTATTCGTCGATCAGGGCGTAGAGCGCATCGAGCAGGCGGCGCTGCCCGCCGTCGCTGGCCAGGGTGCCGGGCGTGAGGTGCTGGGCCAGGCGCAGGACCACGGGGTCCGGTGCGGCTGCGGCCGTGTTTGCGGATGTGGATGCGGGTGCGGGTGCGGCTGCGGCAACCATGCCGATGTCCGTATCAAGGTCCCTGTCCACCGCAGCCACGGGCGCGGCAGCGGCCTGCAGCGCCTGCAGTGCGGACAGGCAGCAGGCAGCGGCCAGCAGCTGGCGCAGCCGGGCGTGGCAGCGGGCGTGCCAGCCCATGGAAGGGGAGGTCGGGCGGCCTGGCATCAGGGCTCCCGGAAGGCTTCGCTCTGGATGCGCAGCACGGGCCGCAGCAAATACCAGATAAAGGGTTCGTGGCCCAGCAGCAGGTCGAGTTCGGCCTGCATGCCGGTGGTGATGCGGTTGTCGGTGCGGCCCACCCAGGGCTGCTCCAGGCTGGCCTGGATGCGGAAGTACGAGGGCGAGTCGGCCAGGTTGGGATCGCGGTCGGCATCGGCCGCCACCAGGGTGACCTGGCCGGGCACCGAGCCGTAGCGCAGGAAGTCGTAGGCCGAGATCTTCACCCGGGTGGCCTGGCCGGGGTGCACATAGCCACGGTCGGCGGGGCTCAGGCGCGCCTCGACGATGACTTCGTCCTTGTCCGGAACGATTTCGAGGATGGGCTCGCCGGGCTTGACCACCCAACCGGCGCCCGAACTGCGCAGGCCCTTGACGAAGCCGCTGGTGGGCGCCAGCACGGCCGTGCGCGTGCGCTGGGTGCGGGCGCGGACCAGGTCTTCGTTGAGGCTGGCCAGCTCGCGTTCGGTCTGGGCCAGCTCGTCGGAGGCGCGGCGGCGGAAGGCGCCCTGGGTCTCCTGCAGCTTGGCCTGGGCCTGCTCGATCTTGGCGCGGTTGCTGAAAAGCGTCTGGCGCGAGGCAGCCAGCTCGGCGCGGACCTGCTCCAGCGCCCGCTGCTTGTCCAGCACTTCCAGCTGGCCTATCAGCTGCTCGGAAGCAAGCTGGCCGGCAATGGAGGCTTCCTGCTGGTGCAGGCGCAGATTGGTCTCCAGCCCCTCGATGCGCGCCTGCACCTGGGCCACGTCGCCGCGCGCCTGCTGCAGCTGGGCCTGGGCTGCGGCAAGGCTGCCCTGGTGCTCCAGCGCGCGCGCCGAGAAGGCGCCCAGTTCGGCCTGGACCACCTGCGCGTCCAGGTCGGCGGGGAAGGCGGTGCGCTGCAGCGGCCGGCCCTGGCTTTCCGCGCCCAGACGCGCCTTGACGGCCTGGGCCGTGGCCATGCGGGCGGTGAGCTGTTCGAGGTTGAGGCTGTTGCTGCCCAGGTCGATTTCCAGCAGCGGCTGGCCCTGGGTCACGGCCTGGCCTTCGCGCACATGGACGGCGGTGACGATGCCGCCTTCCAGATGCTGCACGGTCTGCACGCGGTCGGA
Organism: Delftia sp. ASV31; assembly: GCF_016428765.1. NCBI lineage: Bacteria > Pseudomonadati > Pseudomonadota > Betaproteobacteria > Burkholderiales > Comamonadaceae > Delftia > Delftia sp. ASV31. The sequence goes on along the minus strand of NZ_JAELTK010000018.1, from coordinate 62,054 downwards.
AGGGATGACCTGGCCGCTGGCGACCACCACGTTCTCCACCGGATAGAACAGGCCGGTGACCACCAGGGCGGCGACGGGAATGACGAGCAGCCACTTGCCCCGCGCCAGGGCGGCTCGGCCAGGGCTGGGGGGCGTTGCGCCGGACGCGTCCGCAGGCGGCTGGCCGTGCACGGCCGCCTGCGCTTCGCTCGACTGGCGCAGCACCAGGGGGAGGTCGTCGTAGCGCCCGGCCCTCATGAGGCAAGCTCCTGCGCCACGGCGGGGTGATCGGCATGCGGGGCCGGGTCGGCCGGCGTTGCGGGGGCTGCGGATGTTGCGGACGCTGCGGGTGCCGCAGGCTCGCGCGCCGTGCCGAACAGCTGGGGCAGCAGCAGCTGGGGCGAGCCATGCTCGATGCCGCCGTCGCCGCGCACATGGTAGAGGTGCTGGGCCATGGAGGCCACGCGCAGCGAGTGCGTGACGACGATGACCGTGTGCTTGAGCGCAATCTGCCGCAGCGTCTGCAGCAGCGCGGTTTCGCTCTCGAAGTCCAGGTCGTTGCTGGGCTCGTCCAGGATCAGTACCGAGGGGTTGCGCAGGAACAGCTGGGCCAGGGCCAGCTTGCGCAGCTCGCCGGCCGACAGGCCCGCGCCGCCTTCGCCCAGCACGGTCTGGTAGCCCTGGGGCAGGCGGCTGATGAAGCCGTGCGCGCCCGAGATCTGGCAGGCGGTGACGATCTTGTGGTCGTCGGCATCGGGGTTGACCATGCGCAGCCCGTCCACGATGGGGCCGCTGAACCAGTACACCTGCTGCGCCAGGCAGCCTATCCAGCGGCCCAGTTCGGCGCGCGGGAACTGGGCCATGTCGTATTCATCGATGAAGATGCGCCCCTGCGTGGGCTGGTAGAGGCCGGCCAGCAGCTTGGCCAGGGTGGACTTGCCGGCGCCGTTGCGCCCCACGATGGCGTGCAGCCCGCCGGGGCCGATCTCCAGCGATGCCTGCTCCAGCGCCACATGGCCGCCCGGGTAGTGGAAGCTTGCCTGGTCCAGGCGCAGCCGGCCCTGGGGCCGGGGCAGGTCCACGGTGTCGGTCATGGCCTCGACGGGTTCCTCCAGCACGGCCTGCAGGCGGCGTGCGGCCTCGTTGGCATGGGCCAGCGAGCGCCAGTTGCTGGCCAGTTGCGAGATGGGGCCCAGCGCCTTGCCCGACAGCAGGTTCACGGCCATCAGGCTGCCGATGCTCATCCACTGCGCGTTGATGGCAATGGCACCCACGGTGATCACGGCAATGGAGAACAGCGTCAGCAGCACGGTGCTGGCCTCGCGTGCGTTCTCCATCTCGCCGTTCTTGCCAAAGCTCTCGGCCAGCCAGCGGTCATAGCCGCTTTGCCAGTTCTGGCGTGCGGCGGCGTCGTAGCCCAGCACCTTGAGCGTGGCGCGGGCATTGCAGATCTCGGCCGTGCCCCGGTCCAGCATGCGGGCCTGGGCGATTTCCTCCACGCGGCCGCTGCGCACCTCGTCGGCCCACCACCAGGCCAGCACGCCCATGATGAGCATGGCCACCAGAATCACCGGCAGCACGGGCCAGGCAATGATGCCGATGACGACCAGGGCCAGCAGGGCCATGGGCAGGTCCAGCAGCGAGGTCGCCAGGCCCCCGGACATGCCCGAGCGCATGGCACTCACGTCGCGGAACAGCTGCAGCCACTGGCTGGAAGAGCGCTGCTCCAGCGCGGCCAGCGGGTGGCGCAGCATGGAGTGCATCAGCGCCTGGGACACATCGCGGTCGATGATGGCGCCGGCTTCGCGCAGGGCGCGGGCGCGCCTGCGCCGCAGCCACCATTCCACGCCCAGGAAGAACAGCACGCCCGCCACCATGGCCGTGAGGGTGGCGGTGCCGCCACGCGCAATGACGCGGTTGTAGACCTGCAGCAGGAAGATGGACGGCAGCAGTCCCAGCAGGCTGATGGGCAGCGACAGCCAGCCAGCCCGGCGCAGCTGGTGCGCAGCCCGGTCGAAGGACTCGGCGATGGCAGATGCAAAAGCCCCCACCGTCTCCGTTCCCGACGGCATCGCCGTGGCCTTGGCCAACTGACGGGGAAGAAGGTATCGGATCATGTTCTGATGGGCTTAGTAAGCGTCTTTACAAAATGTAAAGGCACTCGTTTTACAAACACTGTAGCGAGTTATATACAGCCCTCTATAAGTTTTATTCAATCAAGAATGCATATTCATTTGTTTTTGATGTGGATCAAAGCAGGGGACTTGAATAGGCGTTATTGGATGGCTCCCGTGCCCACTGAAACTATCCCGTATGGCATCGGCTGCCAGGGCAAGATTGGTCGTGGCGCGGCCGGCCAACAAAACCGTATCGCCTTTATGGGTTGTTCTCAGCAGCGAGCAAATCAGCTGATTCAGATCGTCATACCAATTGACGTGCAAAAGATCGCCCAAGGCTGCCGCCAGCGGCCTGAGCGGCTCCCCATACAGCAGCACGCGCCGGGCCTGGGCATCCCGCACCAGCGGCTCCAGGGCCAGCTGCGCAGCGTCGATGCTGGCCTGGCCGGGCTGTATGCCCGCCAGCACGATCAGCCTTCTGCTCACATGGGGAGCGACCGACTGCAGTTGGGAAAATGCAGCCGTCATGGACAGTAAGTGGTTGCTCAGGCTGTGGTCCAGCAGGCAGATTCCACTGGGCAGGAACTGCGGCTGCCCGGCTCCGATCATGGGCTGCCAATGGGCCAGGGAGGCCTGCACCTGTGCGGGCGCATAGCCCAATGCATGCAGGGCCGCCAGGGCCGCCTGCGCATTGAGTGCCATGTGGTGGCCGTCGGATTGCAGGGAAATGCCCAGGCGCAGGCTGCCCATGCCTATTTGCAGATTTCCATTGTGAAACCCCATTTCACGGACTTGTGCATTGCAATGGGGGCCAAACGTGATCAGGCGCAGTCCCATACGTTTCGCATGCTCAATAACACTGGGGTTTTCACCTATGTCCTGGTCGGTCACCAGCGCACTGCCTTTGTGCATGTGCTGCATGGCTTCAAGCACTTCCTGCAGTGCTTCGTATTTTCTTTCGCCGGGCAGACCGGCCTGTCCGGAGGGCTCGGACTCCCCTGAATGGGGGGTGTTATTTATTGAAAGGTTAGTAATAACCAGAATATCTGGGTCAATCAGCGGCAGGTCGCCACGCAGTGCCTGCAATGGCAGCTCCAGCAGGGCGCAGGGCGAGGCCTCGCTCCAATTGATCATCTGCAGCGCCGTGCCCTGGGACAGCAGGGCATCGCCACGTGCGTCCCCGCCGTCCTGCAGGCACTGGCGCATCATGCCCAGGGTGGAGGTCTTGCCCACGCAGCCGCTGACGGCGACCACAGGCGACTGGATGCGGCGGCGGGCCGCCTGCGCCAGATTGCGCAGGCCCTCTTCCATATCCGGCACATGCAGCACCGGCACGCCGTGGTCCAGCAGCCCCTGCGGGCTGCTGCTGATCAGCGCCGAGGCGCGCAGCGTGGGCAGGGCCGCAGCCTGCACGCCCAGGGCCATGCCCGCACGCCGCACCAGCACGGCTGCGCCGGGCTGGTGGTGCAGGCGGCTGGCGTCCAATCCCGCGCAGCCGGTGCCGCTATCTGTGCCGCTATCGGTGCTGGGATCTGTGCCGGGCTTTGTCGTTGCATCCAGCCAGCACCCGTTCATCAGTTCAGCCAGGGAAGCTCTGTCCCAGGACATGGACGGGTACATGGAGCCCGCTGTGGGTGGGAAAGCCGGCTGGCCCGCAGTCACATCGGCCCGCGGCGTGATGGAGAGTGATGGCGAGGGCGGGGAAGCTTTGGCGGGGCTGTCACCCGCGCTCAGGGCATGGCCTGCCTGCGCAGGCAGTGCGTCTTCCTCGGATTCGGCCGCGGCATGGCTGGTGGCCGCGCGCAGTGCCTGGGTCAGAGCGTCCAGCAGTTCCAGGCCCGCCAGGCTGGATGCCAGCAGCCAGGCGATTTCGCGCGGCGACTGCAGCACCTGGCGCAGGCTTGCATCGGCAAAGGCTGCATGGCGGCGCCGGGCGGGCGGCAGGTACAGCGCCTGCTCAGGCCAGATGGCGCGCTGGGCCATGCCTTGCAGATGGCGCTGCAGGCTGATCTGCCATTGGCGCAGCAGGTCGGTGGGCTGCGGCTCCAGGCCTGCGTCGAGCTGCAGGCTCTCGACCAGGGCAATGCCTATCCAGCGTGCACAGGGGGCGCCTGCCTTCTCGACACTTTCGCCATCGTCGCGATTGCCGTCATTGCCGTCATTGCCGTCATTGCCGCCATCCATGCCCAGCAGCTGCGGCAGCGCGGCCTGCAGGAAGGCGGCAGGCAGGGCTGCCGTGTCGGGCAGGGCGCTGCGCGCCGCGCGCAGCGTGGGGCTGTCGCTGGTGGGAGGGCGCGAGCTTGCATAGACATGCATGGCCAGCTCGGCCCAGGTCAGCATGGGCTGGCCGGAGCGGGGTGTGCCGGCTTCAGCCGCATTGGCGGGATCGGAGGCAGCCTTGGTGGTGCTGGCCGAAGCGGCAGCCATGGACAGCAGGCTTTCCGCCAGCGGGTCCATCAGCGCCGGAATGCGGGCGCGGGCCTGGCTGTCGGCTCCCTGCCCCAGGACAAAGCTGTTGCGCAGGTGGCGGGCCAGCACCAGCATGGCCAGCGCGCTGGGCAGACAGTCGCCGGGCAATGGCTGCAGCCGTTGCTCCACATGGTCCACGGCCAGCGCAATGGCCTGCGCCAGCGCGGCGCTGCCCGCATGGCGCTGGGCCTGCAGCAGGGCGTAGGTCACGCCCAGGTGGTCGCAGACATCCTCGCAACCGGGCCAGCTTCCGTCCTTGCCCTGCTGCGCCAGCAGTTGCTGCAGCGCAGCGTGCACGGGCACGAGGTGGGGCCAAAGGCGCTGCTCGGGCGGGTCGGTGCGCGGCACGGCCAGGGCGGGCTGCTCCCCGCTGATATAGATGCCGCGCAGGTGCAGCAGCAGGCAGGGCGGGTGCAGGGGCGGTTGGGCGCTGCCTGTTTCACTGCCCAGCGGGTGCGGATCTGGCAGCAGGGGCTGCAGCAGCTGCGCACGCTCCAGGCTGGCATCTGCCAGGGCCAGGGAGCGCATGGGCGCCTGGGTCCAGGCACTGCAGTCCGGCAGCGGACTGTCCGCCTTCAGGGGCGTGATGTCCTGCGCCCAGTCGATGCGCAGATCGACCTCGTCACGCTTGCGGGCCCAGGCCCATTGGCGCACGCGTGTCGCACCCTCGCGCCAGGCAGCCTCCAGCGTGGTGGCGCGCACGTGGAAGACGGAGGCAACCTTGTTCTCGGCCGACACCGTGAAGAAAAGAATGCAGCCGGGGTAGGGTTCGGGCAGCAGCACCATGTGCCGTGCCAGGTACTCCAGGCCATTTGCCAATTGCTGCGACAACATGCTCTCGGCCTCGGTCAGGGTCATTGGGAGGCTGCTCTTCCCGTGGGGACGGGACGCCGGGCTGCGGTGCACCGACCGCGTGCGGATCTGTTCCTTCATGGCGGCCCGGCGGCAGGCGGATGCGGAGCGCGGCGGCTCAGCGGTAGTCGAATTCCACCCGCCGGTTGCGCTGGTGGGCTTCTTCGCTCGTGCCCTCGTCGGCCAGCCGCTCCTTGCCGTAGCTGACGGACTCCACGCGGGCCGGGTTCACGCCCAGCAGCTGCAGGCTGTTGCGCACCGCGTCGGCACGTTTTTGGCCGAGCGCCAGGTTGTATTCGATGCCGCCGCGCCTGTCGGTATGGCCGCGCAGCATCACCGAGCGGCCGGGATTGCTGCGCAGCCACTGCGCATGGCTTTCCACGATGGCCCGATCGCTGTTGCGGATGGTGTAGGCGTCGAAGTCGAAGTAGACGATGTGGGCGACGTTGGCGGGCCCGCGCTGGTCGGCCTGCGTGGTGGCCACCACGGGCGCGACGCCGGAGCTCGCCGGCGCTGGTGCCGGGGCCTTGCCGAAGGCGTAGTGGTGCTCGGAACGCTGCGTGCTGGTGGTGGCGGTGGATCCGCAGGCGGCCAGCCCTGCGGCCAGCAGCACGATGGTGCACAGCCTGAAAGTGTGTGACATGGAGGATCTCCTGGGGCGTGCGCCGCCACCGTGGGGCGGCGGCGCAGGGGATGGATGCGGCGCCCGCAGGCGCCGCGGCCGCTCAGAGCAGGGTGTTGTGGTGCAGTTGCTGCGTCAGCACGCTGGCTGCTGCATCGGCCGTGCTGCTGGCATGGCTGCTGATGGAGGTGGCAATCGGATCCAGCTCGGCGACCGAGGCCGCTGCCGCGTGCGATGTGCCACCCAGCAGGCCACCGAGCAGCCCGCCGCCGGACGATCCCCCCAGCAGCCCGCCCAGCAGGCCGCCGCCGCTGCTGCCGCCACCCAGCAGGCCGCTGACGATGCCGTTGTTGCCGGCCACCGTGTTGACCACGCCGCTGACGATTCCGTTGTCGCCGGCCACGGTGTTGACCACGCCGCTGACGATTCCGTTGCTGCCAGCCACGGTGTTCACCAGCCCGCTGACGACACCGTGATCGCCGGCCACCGTGTTGACCAGTCCGCTGACGACACCGTTGTCGCCCGCCACGGTGTTGACCACGCCGCTGACGATGCCGCTGCCTCCGGCCACGGTATTGACGACACCGCTGACGATTCCGTTGTCGCCTGCCACGGTGTTGACCAGCCCGCTGACGACACCGTTGTCGCCTGCCACGGTATTGACCACGCCGCTGACGATGCCGTGGTCACCAGCCACCGTGTTGACCAGCCCGCTGACGACACCGTTGTCACCCGCCACGGTGTTGACCACGCCGCTGACGATGCCGCTGCCACCGGCCACGGTGTCGAGCACGCCGCTGACGATGCCGTTGTTGCCTGCCACCGTGTCCAGCACGCCGCTGACGACGCCGTTGTCACCGGCCACGGTGTTGAGCACCCCGCCGACGATGCCGTTGTCGCCCGTCACGGTGTTCAGCAGGCCACCGACCAGGCCCGATCCGCCTGTGACGCCCCCAGTGAGGCCGCCCGTCAGACCGCCAGTGAGGCCACCCAGCAGGCCGCCGTCACCGCCCAGCAGCCCGCCAACGATGCCGTTGTCGCCGACCACCGTGTCGAGCAGGCCGCCGACCAGGCCGGAGCCGCCACCAAGGCCGCCCGTCAGACCGCCAGTGAGGCCGCCCAGCAGGCCGCCGTCGCCGCCCAGCAGTCCGCCAACGATGCCGTTGTCGCCGACCACCGTGTCGAGCAGGCCGCCGACCAGGCCGGAGCCGCCACCAAGGCCGCCCGTCAGTCCGCCCGTGAGGCCACCCAGCAGGCCGCCGTCACCGCCGACCACACCACCCAGCAGGCCATCGCCGCCGGTCAGGCCGGCCAGCACGCCGTTGACGGTGCCGATCACCGGCTGCAGTGCCTGGCCCGGGACCTGCGTCAGACCGTTGGCCAGGTCCGTCACGACACCCAGCGGACCACCGTTGACCTGGGTCACGCCTTCCACCAGGCCTGTGACCACGGACAGTGCGCCGGTGCCGGGGTCGATCAGCGCATCCAGTACCTGGCCCACAGGGGCGCCGGCCGTGCCGCCGAGCAGGTCGCCAACGGTGTTTTGCACCGTGGTGACAAGGCCGTCGCCGCTGCCTGTGCCGCCGCCCGGAACCAGGCCGCCCAGCAGGCCGCCGACCAAGCCGTCTTCGCCAAGCACGCCACCCAGCAGGCCACCGTCGCCGCCGAGCACGCCGCCCAGAAGGCCACCGTCGCCACCCAGCAGACCGCCGACCAGGCCGTCATTGCCAAGCACGCCACCCAGCAGGCCGCCATCGCCGCCCAGCACGCCGCCCAGCAGGCCACCGTCGCCACCCAGCAGACCGCCGACCAGGCCGTCATCGCCAAGCACGCCACCCAGCAGGCCGCCGTCGCCGCCGACCACGCCACCCAGCAGGCCATCGCCGCCGGTCAGGCCTGCCAGCACGCCGTTGACGGTGCCGATCACCGGCTGCAGTGCCTGGCCCGGGACCTGCGTCAGACCGTTGGCCAGGTCCGTCACCACACCCAGCGGACCACCGTTGACCTGGGTCACGCCTTCCACCAGGCCCGTGACCACGGACAGTGCGCCGGTGCCAGGGTCGATCAGCGCATCCAGTACCTGGCCCACAGGGGCGCCGGCCGTGCCGCCGAGCAGGTCGCCAACGGTGTTTTGCACCGTGGTGACAAGGCCGTCGCCGCTGCCTGTGCCGCCGCCCGGAACCAGGCCGCCCAGCAGGCCGCCGACCAGGCCATCTTCGCCAAGCACGCCACCCAGCAGGCCACCGTCGCCGCCGAGCACGCCGCCCAGAAGGCCACCGTCGCCACCCAGCAGACCGCCGACCAGGCCGTCATCGCCAAGCACGCCGCCCAGCAAGCCACCGTCGCCGCCGATCACACCGCCCAGCAGGCCGCCATCGCCACCCAGCAGACCGCTGACCAGCTCGCCAATGCCGCCTTCACCCAGGCCGCTGCCCAGGCCGGCAATCAGTCCGTTGAGCGTGCCGATCACGGGCTGCAGGGCCTGGCCGTCCACCTGGGTCAGGCCATTGACCAGTTCGGTCAGCACGCCCAGGGGGCCGCCGTCCACGCTGGTCAGTCCTTCCAGCAGGCCGGTGACGACCGAGGCCGTGCCATCGGTGGGATTGGTAAGCGCATCCAGCAGCTGGCCCACAGGGGCTGCCACCGTGCCGCCGAGCAGGCCGTCCACCACGCCCTGGACCGTGGTGACCAGGCCGTCGCCGCTGCCGCCGCCCGTGCCGCCCGGGATCAGGCCGCCCAGCAGGCCGTCGACCAGTTCACCGATGCCGCCCTCGCCCAGGCCGTTGCCCAGGCCGGCAATCAGGCCGTTAAGGGTGCCGATCACGGGCTGCAGGGCCTGGCCGTCCACCTGGGTCAGGCCATTGACCAGTTCGGTCAGCACGCCCAGGGGGCCGCCGTCCACGCTGGTCAGGCCTTCCAGCAGGCCGGTGACGACCGAGGCCGTGCCATCGGTGGGATTGGTAAGCGCATCCAGCAGCTGGCCCACAGGGGCTGCCACCGTGCCGCCGAGCAGGCCGTCCACCACATCCTGCACCGTGGTGACCAGGCCTTCACCCGTGCCACCGCCCGTGCCGCCACCGGGCACCAGGCCGCCCAGCAGGCCTCCGACCAGTCCGCCCAGGCCACCTTCGCCCAGGCCGTTGCCCAGGCCGGCAATCAGCTCGTTGAGGGTGCCGATCACGGGGGCAAGGCCTTCGCCGTCCACCTGGGTCAGGCCGTTGACCAGCTCGGTGAGCACGCCCAGCGGGCCGCCCTCCACATTGGTCAGGTTCTCCAGCGCGCCGGTCACGGTGGACAGGAGTCCGTCCGTGGGGTTGGTCAGTGCATCGAGCAACTGGCCCACGGGGGCTGCCACGGTGCCGCCCAGCAGGCCGTCCACGACGTCCTGCACGGAGGTGACCACGCCGCTGTCAGGCGTGCCGGGCGGGTTGCCCGTTCCGCCGCCCACCAGGCCGCCCAGCAGTCCGCCCACGCCGGCCAGCAGGCCGCCCAGCGCACCGTTTTCATCTAGCAGGCCGCCCAGCACGTTGTCCACGACGGTGCCGATGGCGCCGCCGGAGCCCGCTTCGTCCAGGCCCTTGAGCAGCTCATTGAGCGTGCTGATCAGGGGCTCCAGGCCTTGGTTCTGGATGTTGACCAGACCATCGACCAGCTCGGTCAGCACGCCCAGCGGGCCGCCGTTGGTATTGGTCAGGCTCTCCAGCAGGCCTGTCACCCCGGACAGCGTGCCGCTGCCGGGATTGACCAGCGTATCGATCAGGTTGCCCACCGGGCCGGCCACCGTGCCGCCTGCCAGTGCGCCCACCACGTCCTGCACCGAGGTGATCAGGCCATGGCCGTCCGTGGGATCCGTCGGATTGGTGGGTTCCGTGGGGTGGGTCGGATTGGTCGGGTTCGTAGGATCCGTGGGATGGGTCGGATTCGTCGGGTTCGTGGGATTGGTCGGGTTGGTGGGATCCGTGGGGTTGGTCGGGTTCGTAGGATTGGTCGGGTTCGTGGGGTCCGTGGGATTGGTCGGGTTGGTCGGGTTCGTAGGATTGGTCGGATTCGTGGGGTCCGTGGGGTTGGTCGGATTCGTGGGGTTGGTCGGGTTTGTTGGCTCCGTGGGGTTGGTCGGATTCGTAGGGTTGGTGGGGTTCGTGGGCTCCGTGGGATTGGTCGGATTCGTAGGGTTTGTCGGGTTCGTGGGCTCCGTGGGATTGGTCGGATTCGTCGGATTGGTCGGATTGGTCGGATTGGTTGGATTCGTTGGATTGGTGGGGTTGGTCGGGTTCGTAGGATCCGTGGGATTGGTCGGATTCGTAGGATTGGTCGGATTTGTCGGGTTCGTGGGATTGGTCGGATTCGTGGGGTCCGTCGGATTGGTCGGATTGGTGGGGTTTGTCGGGTTCGTGGGGTTGGTCGGATTCGTGGGATCCGTCGGATTCGTCGGGTTGGTGGGGTCGGTCGGGCGCGGGGGCGCCGGATCGTCGTCGCTGCTGTTGGCTGCTGCGATCAGGCCCACGCCGCCCGCGCCGATCAGGCCGGCCAGCAGGAAGTCGCTGAGCACGGAGCCACCGGCTGCGGCCGCAGCGCTTTCCTTGGTGACGATCAGGCCCAGGGCGTCGCCGTCATTGGCGGGTGCCACCTGGACGTTGCCAGAGGCCAGGTCCAGCACCATGGCCCCGGCGCCGTCGCCATCGCGCTGGGTCAGCGTGGCCTGCGTGCCGCCCTCGAAGGTGCCGACCAGGGTCTGGCCGTCCTTGCCCTGGAACAGCGCCTTGGCGCTGCCGTCGGCGGGCACGATGATCTTGTCGCCCACCTGCAGCGCGCTGCCGGGCTGGGCCATCAGGGTTTCGCCGTTGCGCACGATCTGCACGCCAGGGCTGACCTGGGACATCGTGGCGGGACCGGCGCCCCGGGGCATGAGCACCGCAGCCGCGCCGGGCTGCGTGTTCGATGTGTCCAGCTGTGCAAGCACAACGGCGGAGGGCTGCTGGTCAGCAAGCTGCACGGGGCTGACGGTGGTGTTGCCAGTGGGCTGCATCGATTGGGCGGTCATTTGCTCTCTCCAGACAAGGGTTGAAACGACAAGGTCAGACGGTGGCTTGGAAGCCGTGAAATCTGTCGAGCCCTTTTGTGCAACATGCATGCCATGTGCCGGTGGCAGGTCTGGATGGCCTAGGAATCTTCCTAAGATATTGATTTGTATGGTTTTTGCTATTGATCACAATGTCTCAGCAACGGCCTGTTACGGCACACGTTACGTAACGCCGCCCGGTCCGCTCCGTTACCTCGGAGCTGGCTTTGCGCCGTGTTTCATGGCCCTTGTCTCAAGGACCCATGCAGCGGGGCAAGGTGGCTTTCGCCTATAAAATCGCTGGCTTTTGGCTGCAGGCGCATATCGGCGTGTGCAAGAAGCCCAAAAGCGAACAGGCCCGTCTTCCAACTTTCATTGCGTAGAGAGCGCCCATATGCTGATTTCGTCCAGAGTTCCGTCGCGAGTGCCGGGTCGTACCTATTTGCGGATAGCCCGACCTGTGGCCATTGCCGCCTTCAGCCTGGGGGCCGCTTTGTGCGGGGCGTTTGCCCATGCGTCGCAGGAGGCGGTGGACGAGGTCTCCCGGCTGCTGGAGCAGGGCAAGGCGCCCCAGGCCGCCAAGCAGGCCGAGGCCTATCTCAAGCAGAACCCGGCCGATGTGCAGATGCGCTTTCTGCAGGGCGTGATCGCCGCGGAGCAGCGCCAGAACGCCCAGGCCATCAAGATCTTCACGGCGCTGACCCGTGATTACCCCAGCCTGCCCGAGCCCTACAACAACCTGGCTGTGCTGTACGCCGCCGAGGGCCAGGAGCGCAAGGCCTCGGAAGTGCTGGAACAGGCCATTCGCACCAACCCCAGCTACGCCACGGCGCATGAGAACCTGGGCGACCTGTATGCGCGCATGGCCAGCGATGCCTATGCCAAGGCCTTGCAGCTGGACGGATCGCGCCAGGCCATCCAGCCCAAGCTGGCCCTGATCACGCAGATCTTCCCCAAGCAGGGCGGCGCCCAGGTCAAGACGGCCCAGGCCACGGCCACGGCAACGGCCGCCTCGACCAAGGTGGCCGATGCCAAGGCAGCCCAGGCCCGCGAAGCCGACGCCAAGCTGGCCGAGACCCGCGCCGCCGAAGCCAAGGCCGCAGAGGCCAAGGCTGCCGAATTCAAGGCCGCTGAAGTGAAGGCCGCCGATGCCAAGGCCGCCCAGGCCAAGGCGGCGGAAGCCAAGGCAGCGGAAGCCAAGGCTGCAGAAGCCAAGGCTGCCGAGGCCAAGGCTGCAGAAGCCAAGCTGGCCCAGGCCAAGGCGGCGGAAGCCAAGGCGGCAGAGGCCAAGCTGGCCCAGGAAAAGGCAGCTCAGGCCGCACAGGACAAGGCCCGCGCGGCCGAGGAAGCCAGGCAGGCAGCGGCCAAGGCCGCGGCTCCGGCCACCGCAGCAGCCGCCACCACAGCCGTGGCCGCTGCCGAGCCTGCCAAGGCAGCGCCTGCCGTCGATGAGAAGAAGGCCGCACAATCGGCTGCCGCGCAGGAGGTGGAAGCCGCCGTCAAGGCCTGGTCCACCGCATGGGCCGGCCAGGACATGGACCGCTACCTGGACGCCTACAGCGACCACTTCTCCCCGGCCGATGGCAGCAGCCTGGCCAAGTGGAAGGAACAGCGCCGCCAGCGCATCGTTGGCCGCACCGCCATCGTCGTCAATGTGCGCGACCTGAAGGTGACCGTGGATGGCGACAAGGCCACGGCCCAGTTCCGCCAGTACTACGCATCGGGCGCGCTCAAGACCACTACCCGCAAGACCCTGCGCATGCAGCGCGAAAAGGGACAATGGCGCATCACCCATGAAGGAACCGGCTCCTGATGCCTGAAAAAGCGCGTCCCCTGGCACTGCCACCCACCGGCCTGCTGCGCCTGCATGCGCGGGCCGCCGGGGTGGCCGTGCTGCTGGTCGCGCTGTCCGCGGTGTCGTTCAGCCCGGCAGCCCATGCCAGGCAGGCCAAGGCCTCCAAAACGACAGCTGCCAAGCCTGTGTCCTCCAAGCCTGCCTCCGGCAAGGCGGGCGCAGCCAGGCTGCGCGCGGCATCGGGCAAGCCTGCCCTGGCCGCCGCTGCGGTGGCCACGGCGGGCGGTGCCGCTGCCGTGGCAGCCACCCATGCCAAGGCCGCCGCCCCGGCACAGCAAAGCCAGACGGAGGCCCGCCTGCTGGCCATCATCCGCCAGGTGGAGCAGCGGGATCTGGATGGTGCGCTGAAGGCCGCCGGCGATCTCACTGCCGAGGTTCCCAATTTCCGCGCAGCCCAGCTGGTGTATGCCGACCTGCTGCGCTTCAAGACCGGCCGTGCCGGCGAGGTGCTGGCGGGCACGCCCGTCGCCGCCTCCTCCGCTCCCGTCCATCCGGGCCAGGGCGTGCTGGTGCGGCACAACCTGTCCGTGGGCAGTGTCGCGCGGCTGGAAGGCCCGGCCAGTCCCACGCAGGCCCAGCTGCAGGATCTGCAAAACGAACTCAAGCGCCGCCTGCAGGCCGACAGCGGCGCGCCGCCCGCGGGCTCCGTTCCGGGCGAGTTCCTGATGCTGGGCGCGTCGGTGCGGCATGCGATTGCCATCGACGCCAGCAAGTCACGGCTGTACCTGTTCGCCCATGAGGCGGGCGGGCTGCGGCTGGTGGGGGATTTCTATGTCTCCGTGGGCAAGCTGGGCACGGACAAATGGCAGGAAGGCGACCAGCGCACGCCGCTGGGCATCTACTTCGTGGGCCGCCACATCCCCGGACCCCGGCTGCCGGAGTTCTATGGCAAGGGTGCGCTCACGGTCAACTTCCCCAACGACTGGGACAAGGCCGTGGGCCGATCGGGCAGCGGCATCTGGCTGCATGGCTCGCCGCCCGACCAGTTCTCGCGCGCGCCCGAGGCCAGCGATGGCTGCCTGGTGCTGGCCAACCCCGACCTCACCTTGCTCATGCAGACCGTGGACCGGCAGACGCCGGTGCTGATCCGCGAGAAGCTGCAGTGGGTGGCCTCCAAGGCCCAGGCCCAGCAGAAGGCGGCAGATGCCTTTGTGCGTGTCGTCGAGGAATGGAAGAGCGCCTGGGACGGGGCCGACCCGCGCAAGCTGGCCGCGCTCTACGCGCCGGACCTGCTGCAGTCGCCCGCCTCGCGCGCATCGCAGGAACGGCTGGCCGCCTACCTGAACCGCCCCGGCGTAACGCTGCAGGACCTGTCCATCTATTCCTGGAAAGACGCCAAGGGAGAGATCCGCGTGGTCAACCTGCGCGCCAGCAGCAAGGCCTTCGCCGAAGGCCTGCCGCTGCGCCAGTACTGGCGCAAGACGGGCGGGCGCTGGCAGCTCTTTTCCGAAGACGTGATGGGCTGAATCGGGCCGAGTCCAGTTGCTCCCGATAGCGCCAGGCGGGGCCCGGCTCAGATGGTCTCGTTCTTGCGGTTGCTGTCGAACCGCCGCTCCGCATCGAACAGATGCTGTATCAGCACATGCGAGGTCATGTTCACGCCGATCCCGCCAATCATGGCCGGCAGCAGGTACAGCGCCGTGGACAGCTCCGAGACGAAGATGGCGTTGTCCGACAGCGACGGCGTCTGCCGGGCCGCCGATGCCAGGCTCTGCAGCAGGTAGACATCCACCCCCGCCATGGCCACCAGGGCCAGCCCGAACAGCAGCACCGTGGTGCGCGAGATGCTGCGCTTGGCCAGCAGGGCCGCGTAGATGGCGCAGGGAAGAACGACCGAGAAAACCACCAGGCTCCAGAATCTGGCTTCGGTGAAGACGGTGGTGCTGATGCGCAAGGCGTTCATCGGTGCGGTCCTTTGGGCGCCCAATATGCCGGGCTTGCGTAAACGCCCGGTGAACGGCAGGCAAACCAGCGGTTCCACATGCAACCAGCCGCGCCGGCCAGCGGCAGCCGACTGCAGCAATCACAAGATCAGGTCTGCCGCACCAGGTAGGCGGGCAGCTGCGTCTCAGGCAGCACGGCCAGCACCTTGAGCTGCAGCTGGGCGCGCTTGCGCGCCTGGGCCAGATAGTCCTGCAGCGCCTGTGCGGCCCGCTCGTACTCCCCCTCCCACAAGGCATCGACGATCTGCCGGCAGTTCTCCGTCAGCGGCGGGTTGGGCGATTGCGGAAACATGCGGCAGAAGGTGCTGTGGATCAGCCAGGGCATCTGGCACTGCTGCAGCATGCCCACCAGCTTGTCGTTGGGGTGCCGGGCCAGGAAGTCGCCATGCAGGTGCTGCTCGACTCGTTGTTCCAGGCGCTGTTCCAGGCGCAATGGTTCCTGCGTGTCCGGAACAGCTGGTGCCGTCGCGCCTTGCAGGCCGTGGCGCAGGCTGGCGAGCATGTCCCTGTCCAGGCGCGGCCCGCTTTCGCGCAGCGCTGCGGGCGCCTGCCCCGGGGCGGGGATGCAGGATGCAGGATGCGATTTGGCCGCCAGATCCTCAGGGTGCAAAAACCTCTGGGTCGTCGTTGCGCCAGGCGCCTATGCAGCCGATGAGGCACACCACAAAGCTGGTGATGGAGCCAGCTTCGCCCGCGTCCTCATACTCGGCCACGATGTTGACCTGCGGCTTGCGCCAGGCCAGCAGACGGCCGCCATGTCCCGGTCGCTCGATCCCATCATCCATTTGCGGCGGCCCAAAAACCGCCACCAGCGCTTCAGGCGCGGATCGCATGCTCAGCCCCGAAGGCAGGCTGCCCGCAAATACGGCCCGGATTCTGCTGTCTGCCCCCGGTGCAAGAAAATGCACGGAGCCAATGAGCCAGACATCGCCATCCTCCCAGTCTCTCCCCGTCCGCCTGGAAAGTGCCCGGGGTCGATAGACATCGATGCGCAGCGAGGATCTGGCAGACCAGATGATGTCGTCATCAAAATGGCTCGACGGCCTGGGCATTCGCTTGACACCCAATGGGCCAAGCAGTCGGGCCACTTTGCCGGCGTCATAGGGCTGGCCCAGCATGTCGATGAGTTCTTCGCAGGGGGATTTCATGGGCACGGCGGTGGTTCTCAACAATGGGTGCAATCACGCAATGCTGACAGGTGCGGCCCGCAAGGAGGGTATTCGTTCAGCTTTCGACGCAGCTGCCCGCATCTTCCTCCGGCAGGGTGACACGCCAGAAGAGGGATGGAAAGCCTTCGCCCACCGGCTGGTGGCCGGGCGGCTGCGACGCGGCCAGCTGCAGGTGCAGCACGCCGCAGGCATCCACCATGTGCTGGGAAATCCAGGGGCTGATGTCCATGCGACCATCGATCAGCACCAGGGGCTTTTCGCGCAGCTTCAGGGCCAGGGCCTTGGCCTCGGCCGTGGGGCCTGCGATCACGCGGATATCGCCGCCCAGCGCCTCGCGCGCGGGTTCGGCAAGCGCATGGCTCAAGGCCTTTGAATCGAAGTTTCTCCAGTGCCGGCTGTTAAGCCGCAGTTCACTGCGCGCCGAGGTCATCTGGGCCACGAGCAGCAAGGCCAGTTGAAGCGCCACGAAGCATTTGATGGCGGTGGTGATCGATATGCGCGACGGCTGCAGCCTGGCACCGGCCAGCTCCATGGCGACGGGAACGGCCAGCAGCAGAAAGGGCGTGCCCCAGTGCAGCTGCAGCGACGAGCCCGCAAATATGCCTATGGCACAGGTCAGCACGATGGGCGTGAGGCCAAAGCACAGGATCAGCGCGCGCGATGCATCGGCTGTCCCGGGACGCTGCGGTGTGTCCTGCGGCGCAAGGCGGCTGCGGCGGTGCAGGGCTATCACCAGTCCCAGCAGCACCCAGGCGAGCAATGCACGGTTGAGCAGCTGGTCGGCCAGCCAGTGCAGCGTATTGAGCAGTCTTGCACCACCGCCCAGGCTGGCGCCCAGCGAGGATTCGGTGGCATAGCGGATGGGGCCGAAGTCGTTCAGGAAAAGCCAGTACAGGTGCGGCGAGATGATGGCCAGCGAGATGGCCGCCGCCAGCACCAGGCCGATCATGTGGACCCGCTCGCGCCAGGCGCCTGACGCCAGCCAGAACAGGAATACCGCCACGGCGGCCAGGATCATCTGGTACTTGGCCAGTGCGCCCAGCCCCAGGCAGCAGCCCAGAGCGGCCCACCAGCGCAGCTGCCTGCCGCCCACCGCACGCCACACCAGCAGGGCGCTGGCCGCGAAGAAGGGCATCAGCACGACTTCATGGTTGAAGAAGTGCATCCGCTCGTTGTAGTAGGTGATGCACATGGCTGCCAACAGGGCCAGCGTGGCGTAGCGGCTGCCGCGCAAGTCATTCAGCAGCTTCCAGAAAAGGAACAGGCCCGCCAGCGTGAAAAGCGCGCCGGTGGCGTAGCTCGTGCGCGCAGACAGCCCGAACAGATGGACCGGCACCGAAAGCAGCCAGGTCGGCAGGGGCGGGTGCTTGTAGTAGCCCCATTCCAGGCTGTGCACCCAGGTCAGCTGTTCGAGATTGTCCTTGGGTGCCGTGAGGCTGGAGCTGTCGATCTGCAGCAGCCAGGCCACGGCAAAGACCAGCAGGCCGATGGCGATCTTGAGTGCGAGTGAAAGCGACGGAGCGGCCAGGGCCAGCGGAGCGCTTCGCGTGATCGCGCTCGCTGCTTGAGAGGAAACAGGAGAAGTCATGACAGAGGCCGGCAGCGGAGAGAAGTGCGCTGGCACAAGGGAAATTCCCAGGGAGACGGTCGAACGGGAGCTTCAGCGTTGGCTACGGACTCTTGGCTTACGCGGGCGCTAGAAGCCCGGCAGCTTATGTCTAGCTGGTTAATTCAATGTAAAGATTGTATGAAGATACTGTGGAGATGGCGGCCACGGCTCAGGCGCCGGCCGGCTCGCCGAAGTCGTGGACTGCCGCGCGCAGCAGCAGCATCGACAGGCGTTCCGCGGCGGGCGTCAGAGGCAGCGCAGCACGCGTGACCTGCACGATGTCGGGCGCCATCAGGCTCTCGCGCACGGCAATGGGCTCCAGTACACCGTTGAAGAGGGGCGTATCGGCCCACTGGCGCGGCAAGAAGGCGAGGGCGTCGCTGCTGGCCAGCAGCGCCAGCAGGGCCATCAACGATTCGGCGACCGTCACCACGCGCGGGCTGCGCAGGCCGAGCGCGGAGAACTGCTCCTCGAACTCTTCCTCACGGCGCTCGCGCAGGCCGGTGACGATCCAGTCCGCCTCCAGCAGCGCCTGCAGGCTGCCGGCGCTGCGCAGCGGATGGCCGCGGCGGGCCAGCACGACACGCTCGTTGCGGTGAACCAGGGCCACCTGGTAGCTGGCGCTCAATTGTCTCTCGGGCCGGGGGCCCAGATAGAAGTCCAGCCGGCCGTCGCGCAGCGCCGGCTCGACGGCCGGAAACAGGCCTTCGACGAAACGCAGGTGCACATCCGGCCAGTCGCGCCGGAACTGGGCATAGGCGCGGGCCAGCAGCGACAGCACGGGGGCGCTGGACAGAGCGACGGCGACATGGCCCTGCATTTCGCCGCGCGCCTGGGCGGCCTCCTCGCTGCCGCGACGCAGCTCCTCGAGCGCGGCCTGCGCGCGCAGCAGGAATCGCTCGCCCGCCACGGTCAGCGATACCCCGCGCGCATGGCGCTGGAACAGCGCCACGCCGAGCTCGGCTTCCAGCTCGCGCACGCTGCGCGTCAGTGCCGGCTGGGTCAGGCCCAGGCTGCGGGCGGCGCTGCGCAGGCTGCGTGCCCGGGCAACGGCGACGAAATTGCGAAGGTGATGAAGTTTGGGCATCGGTCGGAGCGTGTTTATGCCCGTTTCCGAGCACGCCAAGGCCAGGGGATTTCCCGCAGAGGCCGTGCACGCGGGCTCCGCCGCGCCTGAGCCGCCGCGGAACGCTCCAGTGATAACAGCCATGCATCGCTGAGGCGTTTCTGCCCTCTGCCGCAGCCGGCCTGCCAGACCTAGCATGCCCTCCATAACGTCGGCACAGCCCGGCGACCCCATAGGAGACAAGCAGCATGAGCATGAGGAAATGGGCCGGCGCCTGTGCGCTGGCAACCCTGGCGGCGGGCTCCGTCGCCGCGCAGACGGCCGCCGGCGGCACGGTGCGCATCACCAGCGCCTTTCCCGCGGGCAGCGGCCCTGACGTGGTGGCCCGGCTGGTCGCCGACAAGCTCTCGGCGCAATGGAGGCAGCCGGTCGTCGTCGACCCCCGGCCGGGTGGGGCCGGCGTGGTGGCCATCAATGCGATGAAGAACGCGCCGCCCACGGGCAACGACCTGGTGGTGGTGGACGTAGGCCACTTGTCCATCAATCCGCTGGTCTTGCGCAAGCTGGCCTATGACCCGCAAAGCGAGCTGACGCCGGTGGCGCTGCTCTACAAGACCGCCTTCTTCGTGGTGGTCGGCGCGCAAAGCCCCTTCCACAGCCTGGCCGAACTGATGGCGGCGGCGCGGCGCAAGCCCGGCATGACCTATGGCTCCAATGCGGTGGGCGGGCCGCTGCATCTGGGCGCGGCCCGGGCCGCGACCGCCATGGGTGTCGAAATGATGCATGTCCCTTACAAGGAGACTTCGCAGTTGTACGCCTCCGTGTCGACGGGCGAGGTGGACTGGGCTTACGGCAGCATTGCGACGTCCGGCCCCCTGCAGCAGGCTGGCAAGCTGCGCTTTCTTGCCGTGGCGGACAGCCAGCGTTCCCCGGCGCTGCCCGATGTGCCGACCGTGCAAGAGGCCGGTGGCCCGGCCGGCATCGATGCGCTGACCTGGGTTGCGCTCATGGCGCCCAAGGGCACGCCGCCGGCCGTCGCCGAGCGCATCAACGAGGCGGTGAACCGGGCCCTGTCCGCGCCTGACGTCAGGGATCGCCTGGCCGGTTTCGGCTTCTTCACCAGCATCGGCCCCGCAAGGCAGGTCGCCGACCTCATGCAGGCCGACCGCGAGCGCTATGCCGAAGTGCTGCGCCGCGTCAAGGTGACCGTCGATTGAGCCCCGGGGAGACGCCATGAAGACCGAAGTTGCGATCATCGGAGGAGGGCCCGCGGGTCTGATGCTGGCCATCGAGCTGGGCTGCAGGGACATACCGTGCGTGCTGATCGAGGAGCGCAGCGGGCCACCGACGCTGCCCAAGGCCAATGCCACCTCGTCCCGGACCATGGAGCATTACCGCCGCCGGGGCTTTGCCGACCAGGTGCGCAGGCTGGGGCTGCCGCCCTCTCACCCCCAGGACGTCGTCTATTGCACGCGGCTCACGGGGCCCGAGCTGGCGCGCTTTCGCATTCCCTCGGCCGAGGAGGCCGCCTCGGGCACGGCCTATGGCGACTACGGGGAACAGGCCTGGCCGACGCCCGAGCTGCCGCATCGGGCGCAGCAGATGTTCATCGAGCCCGTGCTCAGGGCGCAGGCCGAACGCCATGCCAGCGCCGTGCTGCGTTTTGGCCTGAGGGCCGAGGCGGTGCAGGACACCGGTTGCGCAGTGCAGATCGAATGCCGCGAGCCGGACACGGGCCGTACCGAGTTGCTGCAGGCCGCCTATGTGGTCGGCTGCGACGGGCCGCGCAGCCTGGTCCGCCAGGCCATGGGCGTCGTCTACGCAGGCCATGGCCGCGAGCGGCGCGATTTCCTGGGCGGCCAGATGATGTCCATCTACTTCCGGGCGCCCGGTCTGTACGGGCTGATCGGCAAGCCCAGGGCCTGGCAGTACTGGGCCGTCGGTCCCGGGCAGCGCGGCCTGCTGTGCGCCATCGACGGCGTGGACCGGTTCGTGCTGATCGTGCAGCTGCCCCAAGGCACCCAGCCTGCCGATTTCCATCCGCAGCAGGCGCTGCAGGCCGTCGTCGGCCGGCCTTTTGCGCACGAGCTGATCGCGCTGACCCCCTGGAACGCGGGCTATGCCCTGGTGGCCGAGCGCTTGCGGCACGGCAGGATGTTCATCGCCGGCGATGCGGCGCACCTGTTCACGCCCACGGGCGGCATGGGCTACAACACCAGCGTGGACGACGTCGTGAACCTGGGCTGGAAGCTGGCGGCGGCCATCCAGGGGGCGGCCGGCCCGGCGCTGCTGGACAGCTATGAGGCCGAGCGGCGGCCAATCGCCCAGCGCAACACCAGTTTTGCACGCAGCATGGCCGACAGCATCGGATGCCTGCCGGTCACGGCCGCAGTGGAGCAGGAGGGGCCTGCGGGCGACGGCGCCCGCCATGCGCTCGGGCAGGCACTTTCGGAGCATGTGGCACGCGAGTTCAACATCCCGGGGCTGCAACTGGGCCTGCGCTATGCCGACAGCCCCGTCGTCGCCCGGGAGTTGGCCGAGCCCCCGCCGGACGAGCCCAACCGCTACCTGCCTGGCGGCTATCCCGGCACGCGCGCTCCGCATGTGGCAACGGGGCCGGACCGGTCCCTGCTCGATGACTTCGGACGCGATTTCACACTGCTCGCATTCGGCCCGGACGGCCCGGACGGGCTGGAACGCTGGAGGCAGGCTGCTGCGCAATACGGCATCCGGCTGGATGTGGTGATGAGCGAAGACGGGCAGACGCGTGCGCTGTATGGCGCCGACCGCGTCCTGATCCGCCCGGACCACCACATCGCCTGGCGCGGCGACGGTGCGGCGCAGCCGACCGAGGTCATTGCGCTGGCGCTGGGCCATCGCACCCCGCCGGTGGGGCTCGGCTAGCCCCGGCCCATCCGGCCGCCTGCTCCCCGGGCCGTCCGGCCTTGCGCTTTCGTGACCCTGGCCAGTCCGGCCGGGGGACGCCGGCCTGCGCCTGAGTCTGCGCTTTCGCCGTCCTTGCCGACATCCATCACTTTCAGGAGACAACATGCCATACCCCTCCTTTCCTGTTCGCGCCGCGCTATGCCTGGCCGGTGCTGTTGCCGTGCCCTCGGCACCCGCCCTGGCCCAGGCCGTCACGCTCTATGGCCTGCTCGATGCATCCGTCGAGCACCTGACCGATGTGGGCCAGGGAGGCGCTTCGCTGAACCGCATGCCGGGCCTCACCGGCAGCGTGCCGTCGCGCATCGGCCTGCGCGGCTCGGAGGACCTGGGCGGCGGCCTGCGTGCCCTGTTCACGATGGAGCAGGGCCTGGCGCTCGACGCGGGCGTGCTGAACCAGGGCGGGCGCGCCTGGGGGCGCCAGGCCTTCGTCGGCCTGTCCGGCGACTGGGGCAGCCTCACACTGGGGCGCCAGTACACCATGCTGTACTGGTCCCAGCTCGATGCGGACATCCTCGGCCCGAATGCCTACGGTGCGGCATCGCTGGACAGCTACCTGCCCAATGCGCGCGCGGACAACGCGCTTGCGTGGCGCGCCGGCCTTGGCGGCTTCACCGTCGGCGCGACCTATAGCCTGGGGCGTGATGCCGTCAATGCGGGCCCCGGTCCCGCGGGAACCAACTGCCCCGGCGAGCAGCCGGGCGACTCCAGCGCCTGTCGGCAATGGTCGGCAATGCTCAAGTACGAGGCCAGGGCCTGGGGCATCGCGCTGGCCGTCGATGAAATCCGTGGAGGCCCCGGCGCCTTCGCAGGCCTGACCAGCAGCGCGCGCAAGGACCGTCGCTCCACCGCCGCGGGATGGGTGCGCTGGGGGGCATGGAAGCTCGGCACCGGGGTCATTGCCCGCCACAACGACGGCCGTCCCGACGCGCCACGCAGCGATCTCTGGTATCTGGGCGCCAGTTTCGCCGCCACACCGGCCCTGACCCTCGACGCGCAGGTCTTGGATCTGCGTTTCAGGCGAAGCGACGACGGGGCCCGGCTCTTTGCCCTGCGGGCCCGGTATTCGCTGTCCAAGCGCACCACGCTGTATGCGACCGCAGGGTATCTGTCCAACGAGGGAGCACTTGCGCTGTCGGTCAGCAATGCGGCGCCAGGCGCCGCGCCCGCCCCCGGGCGTTCGCAGAACGGCTTCGCTGCCGGCGTGCGGCATAGCTTCTGAGGCTCAACCCGCATGCGGGGTCCGCGTCCCGATCCATTTCCTTCCCACTTTCCACTTCCCGTTCCAGGAGACAGACCATGAAACTGATACGCCACGGCGCCAGCGGCTGCGAGAAGCCCGGCGCCATCGATTCCCAAGGCCAGGCGCGCGACCTGTCGGACCTGGTGCCCGATTTCACGCCCGAGTGGATGGCGCCCGGCAGGCTGGCCGCGCTGGCCGCCGTCGATCTGCAGCGGTTGCCACTGGTGGCGCAAGGCAGCCGCCTGGGCGCCCCTGTCGCCGGCACACGCCAGTTCGTTGCCATCGGGCTCAACTACCGGCGGCATGCCGAGGAGTCGGGTCTCGACATTCCGAAGGAGCCCGTGGTCTTTCACAAGGCGCTTTCATCGCTGGCCGGGCCGGACGACGAGGTGCGCCTGCCCGAAGCGTCGGTTGCCACCGACTGGGAGATCGAACTGGGCTTTGTGATCGGCACGCGCGCAAGCTGCATCCCCGTGGAAGGTGCGCTCGCGCATGTGGCCGGCTACCTGCTGGCCAACGACATTTCCGAGCGTGACTGGCAGATCAAGCGCAACGGCCAGTGGGGCAAGGGCAAGAGCTTCGATGGCTTCGGCCCGGTCGGGCCGTGGCTGGTCACGGCCGACGAGCTGCCCGACCCCCAGGCCATCGAACTGACGCTGTCCGTCAATGGCGAGGTCATGCAGCGCAGCAGCACGGCAGACATGATTTTTCCGGTGGCCTGTCTCGTGTCCTATCTGAGCCAGTTCATGACGCTGCTGCCCGGCGACCTTGTCATCACCGGCACGCCGGCAGGTGTCGGCCTGGGCATGAAGCCGCCCCGCTTCCTGAAGTCCGGCGATGTCATGTCGCTGGACGGCGGGGTTCTTGGGCGGCAGCTCCAGCGGGTGCGGTGATGGCCTCGCCCGCCCACCGGCCGCGTGGCGCTGCTCGCCGGTCTTCGCACAGTGAACATGCAAAGGAGGGGACACCATGAGCGGCCTTCCCACGCCATCTGGAACGACACCTGGAACGCCGTCCGGCGCGGCCGGGCAGCCGGCCGTGCATTCGATCGATGAGTTCGTCTTCAGCGTGCCCGATCTCGAAGCGGCGCGGCATTTCTACGCCAGTTTCGGGCTCGTGGTGCGCGACATCGACGGCGCGCTGGCGCTGCACACCTACGGGCACCCCCATCGCTGGGCGCGGGTGCTGGAGGCCGCAACGCACAAGCGGCTGCAGTGGCTGAGCCTGGGCATCCATGCGGCCGATCTCGATGCCTTCTCGCGCCGGATCGACGGCGCGGGGATCGCACGCATTCCTGCGCCGGCCGGTGCGCAGGCCGACGGTATCTGGATCGCCAGCCCCGACGGGGTGCCCATCCAGCTGCGCGCAGCCCCCAAGAGCTCTCCGTCGGCGCCCGCACCGCACGAGCTGCCGCCGGCCTGCCGCAATGCCGGCCGCGCGCCGGGTCGCAGCCTCATGCCGCAGATCCGGCCGCTGCACCTGTCGCATGTGCTTTTGTTCTGCGCCGACGTGGATGCCGCGCTGGCGTTCTACACCGAAGTGCTGGGACTCAGGCTCTCGGACCGCTCGGGCTCGGTCATCGCCTTCCTGCACAGCCCGCACGGCAGCGACCACCACCTGCTGGCACTGGCCGCATCGCATGGACCCGGCCTGCACCACAGCAGCTGGTGCGTGCCTTCTGTCGACGCCGTGGGCAGCGGCGCCCGGCAGATGGCTGAGGCGGGCTATGCGCAGGGCTGGGGCGTGGGCAGGCATGTGCTGGGCTCCAACTTCTTTCGCTATGTGCGCGATCCCTGGGGCAGCTTCGCCGAGTACTCCTGCGACATCGACTTTGTCGAGGCGGGCGCGGTGTGGCCTGCGGCCGACCATCCTCCCGAGGATTCGCTCTACGTCTGGGGGCCGGACGTGCCCGCCGACTTCGTCACCAACCACGAGCCGCCACGCTGAGGCGCCAGCCAATGCCCCAGACGCAGGAACGCCCCGCTGCCTTGCGGCATCGGGGCGCTGTGCAACATGGCCGGCTCTTTGGCCGCCTGTCGGTTGATACAAGGATCTGGCGGAGGCTGTGAGATTCGAACTCACGGACGGTTGCCCGTCGGCAGTTTTCAAGACTGCTGGTTTAAACCACTCACCCAAACCTCCGAAGCTGCGTATTCTAGCCGGGCTTATGCCGCTCCTGCCGGGGCAAAGGGCGTAAAAAAGGCGCCCCTGTGAAGGGGCGCCTTTTTTGGGTGCGGCGCGGATCAGCCGCGGGCAGCGATGGCCTGGGCTGCGGCCAGGGCCGTCATGTTGACCACGCGGCGCACGGTGGCGGAGGGGGTCAGCACGTGGGCTGCCGCGGCGCCGCCCAGCAGGATGGGGCCGATGGTCGTGCCGTGGCCGCCCGTGGTCTTGAGCACGTTGAACAGGATGTTCGCGGCGTCGAGGTTGGGGCAGATCAGCACGTTGGCCTCGCCGTGCAGCGAGGACTCGAGCAGGGCGCGGTCGCGGATGGCTTCGGACAGGGCGGAGTCGCCGTGCATTTCGCCGTCGCATTCCACGTCGGGGTTGGCGGCGGCGAACAGGTCGCGCGCGGCGCGCATCTTCAGCGCCGAGGGGCGGCTGGACGAGCCGTAGTTGCTGTGCGACAGGAAGGCCACCTTGGGCGGCAGGCCGAAGCGGGCCACTTCCTCGGCCGCCAGGCGGGCGATGTCGGCCAGCTCGGTGGCGTTGGGCGCCTCGTTGATGTAGGTGTCGGCGATGAACAGCGTGCCGCTGTCCAGCATCACGGCGTTGACGGTGGCGAACTCGCCAGCGCCTTGCTTGAGGCCGAGCACGTCGCGCACATGGGCCAGGTGGCTGTCGAACTTGCCGACCAGGCCGCAGAGCATGGCGTCGGCATCGCCCAGGTGGACCATGAGCGCGGCGATCAGCGTGTTGGAGCGGCGCACGGCGGCCTTGGCGGTCTCGGGCGTGACGCCGTTGCGGCCCATCAGGCGGTGGTAGGTTTCCCAGTACTGGCGGAAGCGCGGATCGTCCTCGGGGTTGCAGATCTCCACGTCCTTGCCCAGCACCAGGCGCAGGCCGGCCTTGGCGATGCGGGCCTCGATCACGGCGGGGCGGCCGATCAGGATGGGCTTGGCCAGGCCGTCATCGACAGCGACCTGGGCGGCGCGCAGCACGCGCTCGTCCTCGCCTTCGGCATAGGCCACGCGCTGCTGGTTGGCCTTGGCAGCGGCGAACACCGGACGCATGAACATGCTGGTCTGGTAGACGAAGCGGGTCAGGCTCTCGCGGTAGGCGTCGTAGTCGGCGATGGGGCGGGTGGCGACGCCGGACTCTTCGGCAGCCTTGGCCACGGCCGGCGCGATGCGCAGGATCAGGCGGGTGTCGAAGGGCGTGGGGATCAGGTAGTCGGGGCCGAACTTCAGCTCCTTGCCCTGGTAGGCGGCGGCGACCTCATCGCTGACGTCCTGCTTGGCCAGTGCGGCGATTTCGCGCACGCAGGCCAGCTTCATGGCTTCGGTGATCTTGGTGGCGCCGCAGTCCAGCGCGCCACGGAAGATGTAGGGGAAGCACAGGACGTTGTTGACCTGGTTGGGGTAGTCCGAACGGCCCGTGGCCATGATGCAGTCCGGGCGCACGGCCTTGGCCAGCTCGGGGCGGATCTCGGGTTCGGGGTTGGCCAGGGCCAGGATGATGGGCTTGTCGGCCATGGTCTTGACCATGTCGGCAGTGAGCACGCCGGGAGCCGAGCAGCCCAGGAAGACGTCGGCGTCCTTGACGGCGTCGGCCAGGGTGCGGGCGTCCGTCTTTTGCGCGTACTGGGCCTTGGAGGCGTCCAGACCACCGGGGCGGCCTTCGTAGATCACGCCCTTGGAGTCGCACATGAAGACGTTTTCGCGCTTGACGCCCAGGCCCACCATCACGTTCACGCAGGCGATGGCAGCAGCGCCGGCGCCGGAGACGGCGATCTTGACGTTGCCGATCTGCTTGTCCACCAGCTCCAGCCCGTTGAGCAGGGCGGCGCTGGAGATGATGGCCGTGCCGTGCTGGTCGTCATGGAACACGGGGATGTTCATGCGCTTGGACAGCTCCTGCTCGATGTAGAAGCACTCAGGCGCCTTGATGTCCTCGAGGTTGATGCCGCCCAGCGTGGGTTCGAGCGAGGCGATGATCTCGATCAGCTTGTCCGGATCGCGCTCGGCCAGTTCGATGTCGAACACGTCGACGCCGGCGAACTTCTTGAACAGGCAGCCCTTGCCTTCCATCACCGGCTTGCCGGCCAGCGGGCCGATGTCACCCAGGCCCAGCACGGCCGTGCCGTTGGTGATGACGCCGACCAGGTTGCCGCGCGCCGTGTATTCGGCGGCCAGCGAGGGGTCGGCCTGGATGTCCAGGCAGGGGTAGGCCACGCCGGGCGAATAGGCCAGCGACAGGTCGCGCTGGTTGGACAAGGGCTTGGTGGGCGTGACGGAGATCTTGCCCTTGTTGGGGCTGCGATGGTATTCGCGGGCTGCGTCGCGCAGGGCTTGTTCGGCGTTGGACAGGTTTTGGGTCATACAGGAATTCTCTGCAAATGCTCTCGGAGCTTACCGGATAGCTACAGCCTATGAGGGTCAGGACAGTTTTGCCTCAGGGATTTCGACAACAAGCCCCCTGGCGCCTATGGACGGCAGGGGGCGCACAGCCCGGCGGGTAGGCCGGGCGATTGTTGGGCGTGCCCGCCAGGGCGGGCACTGTTTCATCAGTGGGCGTCTGCCTGGCGTGCGGCCTGGACGGCAGCAGAGGTATCGCTGCTGGCTCCGTTGAAGAAAATGTTCAATGCCACCGCGGTAATCGAGGCCAGCAGGATACCGGATTCGATCAACGGATGAATGGCGTGGGGCATCCATTGGCGGAAATTCGGCGCCACCAGCGGAATCATGCCCACGCCGATGGACACGGCAACGATCATGGCGTTGTTGCGGTTGGTCTGGAAATCCACGTTGCTCAGGATGCGGATGCCGGTGGAGGCCACCATGCCGAACATCACCAGGCCCGCGCCGCCCAGCACCACGGTGGGCAGGGACTCGACCAGGGCGCCCATCTTGGGCAGCACGCCCAGCACGATCAGGATCACGCCGCCGGCCACGCAGACCCAGCGGCTCTTGACGCCGGTGACGGCGACCAGGCCCACGTTCTGCGAGAAGCTGGTGTAGGGGAAGGTGTTGAAGATGCCGCCGATCAGCGTGCCCAGGCCGTCGGTGCGCAGGCCGCGCGTCAGCTCGTCCTGGCTGATCTTGCGATCGGTCATGTCGCCCAGGGCCAGGAACATGCCGGTGGACTCGATCATCACCACCACCATCACCAGACTCATGGTGAGGATGAGGATGGGGTCGAACACCGGCGTGGCGATCTCGAAGGGCAGCACCATCGTGAACCATTCGGCCTTGGCGACCTTGCTGAAGTCCATCAGGCCCATGGCCACGGACAGCACGCCGCCGATCAGGATGCCCATGAGCACCGAGACGTTGGCCAGGAAGCCCTTGGCAAAGCGCGCGATCAGCAGGATGGACAGCAGCACGATGGCCGAGATGCCCACGCCGGTCAGGTCGCCGTACTTGGGGTTGGGAATGGTGGGCACGACCGCGAAACCCTTGGGCACGGGCGGCAGCGAGGAGCCCGGCGCGCCGGCCGTGGCCTGGGCGTCGGCCAGCCATTTCAGGTGCTCGGGGTTGGGCACGCTGGGCGCGGTGGGGCCGACGGGGTTGCCGAAGATCCAGTTCACGCCCACGCGCATCAGGCTGATGCCGATGACGGCAATGATGGTGCCGGTCACCACGGGCGGGAAAAAGCGCAGCATGCGGCTGATCAGCGGGGCGATGAGGATGGACACGATCCCCGCCCCGATCACCGAGCCGAAGATCAGCCCCGCCCCCGCCGAGCCGCCCGTGCTCTGCGCCATGGACACCATGGGCGCCACGCTGGCGAAGGTCACGCCCATCATCACGGGCAGCTTGATGCCGAACCACTGGGTCGCGCCCATGGCCTGGATCAGCGTGATCAGGCCGCAGCAAAACAGGTCGGCCGAGATCAGGTGGGCCACCTGCTCGGGCGGCAGGTTGAGTGCGCGGCCGACGATCAGGGGCACGGCCACGGCGCCCGCATACATCACGAGAACGTGCTGCAGGCCCAGCGCCGTGAGCTTGCCTGCGGGCAGCATCTCATCGACGGGATGAACGGAAGATTGCATGGGGATTTGTCTCCTCGGGATTTATGGGAACGGACGCCGGCGTGGCAGGTTTTGGCGCCAACATCCATACAAAAAGTGTATACAGATCATGGGAAATTTCTGCTCCCGGTAAACCCTGTTGCGGCAGTCGCGCCAACCCGTTTTGGTGCGCATCGCCTGCCAGGGCGGGAGTGCCATGGTGCATTGCAAGATGGATGCCAGCCGCCTGGCAGGCACCAGGCACCGTGCTGGTGCCTGGCGGCCGCTGTGGCGCGGCTTGGGCGCGGCTCTGGCGCACGGTATGGGCTGCGGTAGTGCATGCGCCCCGATGCGGTGCCCAGGCGCAAAAAAGCCCGGCGGCGCCGGGCTTGGGTGTCAGGCCTTGATGCGGGCCGTCAGATGGTCAGGCCGTGAGGTCGCACAGCATGCGCGCGATGACCTTGGTAGCGCGGCGCAGGTCCTCCAGCACCAGGCGCTCGTCGGCGCGCTTGGCGTGGGATTCCAGCACGGTGCGCGGGCCGGCGCCGTAGATCACGCCGGGAATGCCGCGCTCCACGTACAGGCGCACGTCGGTGTACAGCGGCGTGCCCACGGCCGGGGGCTTTTCGCCGAAGACGGCCTCGCCATGGGCCTGGATGGCGTCCACCAGCGGCTTGTTGCCCGCCAGCGGCGTCATGGCATTGGCCAGCAGCAGGCGCTTGATGTCCACGCGCACGGCATCCTCGCCCGTGTAGCCGCCCTTGGCGTTGAAGTCGGCAATGGCCTGGGCGATGACGGCGCGGATGCTGGCCTCGACCTCGGCCGGGTTTTCCTCGGGGATCATGCGGCGGTCGATCTTGAGCACGACCTTGCCGGGCACCACGTTGGTGTTGGTGCCGCCTTCGATGCGGCCGATGTTCAGGTAGGGGTGCTTGATGCCCGGCACCTTGGAGGTCACCTGCTGGTACTTGGTGTTCTCGGCGTACAGCGCGTTCATCAGCACCACGGCGGCCTGCAGCGCGTCCACGCCCGTGTGGGGCACGGCGGCATGGGCCATCTTGCCCTGCACGGTCACTTCCATCTGCAGGCAGCCGTTGTGGGCGGTGACGACTTCGTAGCTGAAGCCAGCGGCGACCATCAGGTCGGGTTGGGTGAGGTTGTTGGCCAGCAGCCAGCCGGGGCCCAGGATGCCGCCGAATTCCTCGTCATAGGTGAAGTGCAGTTCCACCGCGCCCTTGGAGGGCCGGGCCACGGCTTCGAGCGCACGCACGGCGTAGGTGAAGGTGGCGAAGTCGCTCTTGCTCACGGCGGCGGCGCGGCCGTAGAGCTTGCCGTCCTCGATGGCGGCGCCATAGGGGTCCTGGGTCCAGCCTTCACCGGGCGGCACCACGTCGCCGTGGGCGTTCAGCGCGATGGTCAGGCCGCCGCCGGCGTCACCTGCGCTGCCGTAGGGGCGGCGCACGATCAGGTTGGTGATGGACTCCATGCCGTAGGCCTTGACGTCAGCCTCGGGCACGGTGTGCTTCTCGGCCTCGTAGCCCAGGGTCTTGAGCAGCTCGGCCGTGCGCTCGGCATGGGGTGCGTTGTTGCCGGGCGGGGTGTCGGTCGGAACCTGGACCAGGGCCTGCAGGAATTGCACCTCTTCATCGAAATGCTGGTCGATCCAGGCGTCCAGGGCGGCGTAGGTGGCTTGCTTGTCTTGGTTCATGTCGGTCATTGCTGCTCTTGGGCCAGCTGGTTCAGTACGTGGGAGAAGGCATCGACGGACAGTTGCATGTCGTCGGCGGTGGAGCTTTCCAGCGGGTTGTGGCTGATGCCGGCGTTCAGGCCGCGCACGAACAGCATGGCCTGGGGCATGATTTCGTGCAGCTTCATGGCGTCGTGGCCGGCGCCGCTGGGCATGCGGTACAGGGGCACGCCCAGGGCGTCCACGGCGGCTTCCCAGCGCTGCTGCCATTCGGGGGCGCTGGGGGCGGCGGCGGCCTTCATGGCCAGCTCGGTGCTGTAGCGCAGGCCACGGCGCTGGGCGATGGCCTCGATCTCGGCCAGGATGTCGGCCACCATGGCGTCGCGCTGCTCGTTGGTGGGCGCGCGCAGGTCCAGGCTGAACTGGCAGCGGCCGGGAACCACGTTGACCGAGCCGCTGGGCACATTGAGCTGGCCCATGGTGGCCACCGAGGTGCCGTCGCGCGCGGCGCGCTTTTCGATGTACAGCGCCAGCTCGGCCACGCCGCATGCGGCATCGCGGCGGCGGTCCATGGGCGTGGTGCCGGCGTGGCTGGCCATGCCGATCATCTCGCAGATGTAGCGCGCGCTGCCATTGATGGAGGTGACGATGCCCAGCGGGATGTCCAGTTCGTTGAGCACCGGGCCCTGTTCGATGTGCACTTCGATGAAGCCCAGGTAGCGGGCCGGATCGCGCTGCAGCTTCGGAATGTCGTCAATGCACAGGCCGGCGTGCTGCATGGCCTCGCGCAGGGTGATGCCGTCGGCATCCTTTTGCTCCAGCCATTCCTGCCTGAAGTCGCCGATCAGTGCGCCCGAGCCCAGGAAGGTGGCCTTGTAGCGCTGGCCTTCTTCTTCCGCAAAACCCACGACCTCGATATGAAACGGCAGGCGCTTGCCCTGGCGGTGCAGCTCGCGCACGCAGGCCATGGGCACGAAGATGCCCAGGCGGCCGTCGTACTTGCCGCCGTTGCGCACGGTGTCGTAGTGGCTGCCGGTCAGCAGGGTCTTGGCGTCCTCGGTGGCCGCCTTGTAGCGGCCCACGACGTTGCCCACGGCGTCGATCTCGACCTCGTCGAAGCCGCAGTCGCGCATCCAGTGGCTGATGCGCTGGGCGCAGGCGCGGTGGGCATCGGTCAGGTAGGTGACGGTGAGCTGGCCCTTTTCGGCATATCCCGGGTCGCTGTGCTGGGCCAGCTTTTCCTGCCAGTCCCAGACATCGTTGCCCAGCTCGGGCGTGTAGCCGAACTTGTCGTTCAGGCGGATCTCGGCAATGCGGTGGATGTTGCGCAGCGCCTCGCCCAGCTCGAAGTCGGGGTGGTTGTGCAGGCGGCGCTCGAAGGTCTCGATGATCTCGGCCTTGGCCAGGCCCGCGCCGCGCGGACCGCGCACGGCCAGGATGAAGGGAAAGCCGAAGCGCTTGCCGTATTCGGCGTTGAGCTTGCGGATGTGCTCCAGCTCCTCGGGCGTGCAGCGCGTCAGGCCGGCCTTGTTCTGCTCGTTGGTGGATTCGGCCGTGAGCGTGTTGGTCTCCATGGCCTTGCCGGCCAGCTCCGGGTGGGCGCGGATCAGGTCGAGCTTGGCCTGCACCGGCGCCTTGTCCAGCACCTGGGCCATGGCGTACTTGATCTGTGCCAGCGAGCGGAAGGGGCGCTGGGCCAGCGCGGCCTCGGCAATCCAGGGCGAGTGTTCGTAGAGGCCGTCCAGCAGACTGGCGGCGGTGGCCAGGTCGGCGGCGTTGAGTTGTTCCAGCGTCAGAGCCATGCTGCGTTATTCCTTGTCGGGATGGTGGTGCGCCCAGTGGCGCGCGAGGTCGATGCGGCGGCAGACCCAGACCTTGTCGTGCCGCTGGATGTGGTCCAGAAAGCGCTGCAGTGCCGTGATGCGGCCGGGGCGGCCCAGCAGGCGGCAGTGCATGCCAATGCTCATCATCTTGGGGGAGTCGTCGCCGGCCGGATCGCCCTCAGCGTAGAGGGCGTCGAACGTGTCCTTCAGGTATTGGAAGAACGGGTCGGCGTGCGAGTAGCCCTGGGGCAGGGCGAAGCGCATGTCGTTGCAGTCCAGCGTGTAGGGCACGATGAGCTGGCTGCGGGTGCTGCCGTCGCTCTTGCCGACCTTCATCCAGAAGGGCAGGTCGTCGCCGTAGTAGTCGCTGTCGTAGGCGAAGCGGCCGTCGTCGGCCACCAGGCGGTGGGTGTTGGGGCTGTCGCGGCCCGTGTACCAGCCCAGGCCGTGGTCGCCATCGTGGCCGTACAGCTCGCCGAAGATCTCCATGCACTGGCGCATGTGCTCGCGCTCGATCTCGGCGGGAATGTTCTGGTAGTGGATCCACTTGAGGCCGTGGCAGGCCACTTCATGGCCCAGCTCGTCGAAGGCCTGGGCCAGCTCGCGGTGCTTTTGCAGGGCCGTGGCCACGCCGAACACGGTCAGCGGCAGGCCGCGCTTCTCGAACTCGCGCAGGATGCGCCAGACGCCTGCGCGCGAGCCGTATTCATAGATGCCTTCCATGCTCATGTGGCGCTCGGGGTAGGCGGCCGGGTTGAACATTTCGGACAGGAACTGCTCGCTGGCGGCGTCGCCGTGCAGCACGCAGTTCTCGCCGCCCTCTTCATAGTTGAGGACGAACTGCACGGCCACGCGGGCCTGGCCTGGCCAGCGGGCGTGCGGGGGCGTGCGACCGTAGCCGATCAGGTCGCGGGGATAGGGGGCAGTGGCGTCGTAGGTCATGCGGATACGGAGGAAAGGGCCATCGAAAGATCGCTGGTCGGCATGTCGCGGTCGAAGGTCAGGCCGGCTTCCACGTGGTCCAGGTGCTGCTGCATGAGCTGCACGGCGTGGTCGGCGTCGCCGCCGGCCAGGGCCGTGACGATTTCGGCATGCTCGTCATGGGAATGCTCGGCGGCCGTGCTGGACTGGTACATCAGCGTGATCAGCGCGCAGCGCGAGATCAGCTCGCCCAGCAGCTGGGCCAGCACCTCGTTGCCCATGAGCTCGGCCATGCGCACGTGGAAGTCGCCCAGCAGCTCGGTACGCTGGCCGACATCGTTGCCGTCCATGGCCTTTTTCTCGGCCGCCACGTGCTGCCGCAGCGCGCGGATCTTGGCCGGCGTGCTCTGGGCGATGAAGGCGCGCACCATCTCGGCTTCGAGCATGCGGCGCACGGCGAAGACCTGGCGCGCCTCGTCCACCGAGGGCGTGGCCACGAAGGCCCCGCGCGCGGGTTCGAGCCGGATCAGGCGGTTTTGCGACAGCTGGAACAGCGCCTGGCGCACCAGGGTGCGCGAGACGCCGAAATGGTCTGCCAATTTCTGCTCGGCCAGCTTGGTGCCGGGCAGAAGACGGTGTTCGACGATGGCCCGGGTCAGGCTCTCGACAATGAAACTGGTGGTGGAAGTCTCCATTCAGCCATCATAGCGGCTGGTCACAAGAGTTGTATACAGTTTCTGTCTACTGCTTATTGGCGTTTCCCCGCATACGGCATCCCTTTTCAGAAACCGGGCGCTGCCGTATCGAAGTGCCGTGCCAGGTGCTCGACAAAGCGCTGCACGCGCTGGGTTGCCGCATGCCGCTGCGGATAGACCACATGGATGTCGGCCGGCGCCGTGGCATGGTCGGCCAGCACCTGCACCAGGCGGCCGCTGCGCAGGTAGCGGGCGACATCCCATTCGGCGCGCATGACGATGCCCAGGCCGGCCAGGGCCCAGCCCACGGCGATCTCGCCATCGTTGGTGCTCAGGCTGTCGCGCAGGCGGATGGCCTCGGTCTTGCGGCCGGGGCCGTTGTGGGTGAAGCGCCAGACGCCGTGGGTGTCGTCGCCCTGGCGGATGTCGATGCAGTCGTGCTGCATCAGCTCGCGCGGGGTGGCCGGCGTGCCGCGCCGTGCCAGGTAGACGGCAGACGCGCACAGCAGCCGCCGGTTGGGCGCCAGGCGCCGCGCGATGATGCGCGCGTCCGGCGGCTCGCCAAAACGTATGCACAGGTCGAAGCTGTCATCGACCAGGGGCGGCGGCGAGGCCGACAGCTGCAGCTGCACCTGGATCTGCGGGTGCCTGCGCACGAAGCTGGCGATCAGCGGCGCGATATGGCTGCGCCCGAATCCCAGCGTGGCATTGATGCGCAGCAGGCCCTGCGGCTGCCCGGGCATGCCGGCCACGGCCTGCTCCATGGCGGCAATGTCTTCCAGGATGCGCCGCGCATGGGCCAGGTAGGTCTGGCCCTCATCGGTCAGGCCCAGGCGCCGCGTCGTGCGGCTGACCAGTTGCACGCCCAGCCGCGCCTCCATCTGGGACAGGCGCTTGCTGGCCGCCGGCGTGGTGATGCCCAGCTCGCGGGCCGTGGCTGACAGGCTGGCGCTGCGGGCCAGCAGGCAGAAGAAGGCCATCTCCGATGGCGCTGAGACGGGTGTGCTCATTGTTGAATCAAAGTGAACGATGCCATCACTCTAGAGGCGCGCGCGGTGTTGTTCCATCGATAGATTCACGGACAAGGCCATGGAACCGCATGGCGCTTCATCCACCGCAATCCAAGGAGTCCTCATGACAAAGACATACCGCATCGCCTGCATTCCCGGCGATGGCATCGGCAAGGAAGTGGTGCCCGCAGGGCAGGAGGTGCTGCAGGCGCTGGCCGAAACCCAGCCCGGCCTGGGCTTTGCCTTCACCAGTTTCGGCTGGGGCGGCGACTGGTACCGCACGCACGGCGAGATGATGCCGGCCGACGGGCTGGACGCGCTGCGCGGCCAGGATGCCATCCTGTTCGGCTCGGCCGGCGACCCGCACATTCCCGACCATGTCACGCTGTGGGGCCTGCGCCTGAAGATCTGCCAGGGGTTCGATCAGTACGCCAATGTGCGGCCCACGCGCATCCTGCCCGGCATCGATGCGCCGCTCAAGCGCTGCGCAGCCGCGGACCTGGACTGGGTCATCGTGCGCGAGAACTCCGAAGGCGAATACGCGGGCGTGGGCGGCCGCGCCCACCAGGGCCATCCCATCGAGGTGGCCACCGACGTGAGCATGATGACCCGTGCGGGCGTGGAGCGCATCATGCGCTTTGCCTTCCGCCTGGCGCAGTCGCGGCCGCGCAAGCTGCTGACGGTGATCACCAAGTCCAACGCCCAGCGCCACGCCATGGTGATGTGGGACGAGATCGCGGTGCAGGTGGCCGCCGAGTTCCCCGACGTGCGCTGGGACAAGGAGCTGGTGGACGCGGCCACGGCGCGCATGGTCAACCGCCCCGCCTCGCTGGACACCCTGGTCGCCACCAACCTGCATGCCGACATCCTCAGCGACCTGGCGGCCGCGCTGGCCGGCAGCCTGGGCATTGCGCCCACGGGCAACATCGATCCGGAGCGCCGCTATCCCAGCATGTTCGAGCCCATCCACGGATCGGCCTTCGACATCATGGGCCAGGGCCTGGCCAACCCCGTGGGCACCTTCTGGAGCTGCGTGATGCTGCTGGAGCACCTGGGCGAGCACCGCGCCGCGCAGCGGCTGATGCAGGCCGTGGAGCAGGTGACGGCCGATGCCGCGCTGCACACGCGCGACCTGGGCGGCAAGGCCACCACGCGCCAGGTCACCGACGCGGTCTGCGCACGGCTGCGCGCGCAGACCGCCGAGGTCCAGGCCGAGCCCGTGCCTGCCTGAGCGCGCGCTGCATGGTCCGATAGCCCCCAAAAGAACAGACAGGAGACAAGCCATGAACCGCATCACCAGGGTTGCCGCAGCGTGCGCGCTGGCCGCCGCCACCATTGCAGCCGCCATGTCTTCGGCCTGGGCCCAGGCCTGGCCGGCGCGCCCCGTCAACCTCATCGTGCCGTTTCCCGCAGGCGGTACCACCGATGTGCTGGCACGTGCGCTGGGCCAGGAGCTGTCCAAGAGTCTGGGCCAGCCCGTGGTCGTGGAAAACCGCCCCGGCGCGGGCGCCACCCTGGGCGCCGACCATGTGGCCAAGGCGAAACCTGACGGCTACACCCTGCTCATGGGCGCCGTGCACCACACCATTGCCACCAGCGTCTACCGCAGGCTGGGCTATGACTTCCAGAAGGACCTGGCGCCCATCACCGTGGTGGCCGTGGTCCCCAATGTGCTGGTGGTCAATCCGCAGGTGCCCGCCAAAACCGTGCAGGAGCTGCTGGCCCAGGCCCGCGCCCAGCCCGGCAAGCTGGCCTATGGCTCCAATGGCGCGGGCACGGGCCAGCACCTGATCGGCGCGCAGTTCGAGTCCATGGGCGGCGTGCAGCTGCTGCACGTGCCCTACAAGGGCAGCGGGCCGCTGACCACCGATCTGCTGGGCGGGCAGATCGCCATGTCCTTCGATACCGTCACGCCCGTGCTGCCCCACATCAAGGCCGGCAAGCTGCGCGCGCTGGCCGTGACCACGGCCCGGCGCTCGGTGGCCCTGCCCGATGTGCCCACGCTGGACGAGGCAGGGCTCAAGGGCTTCGACATGGGCACCTGGTTCGGCGTGCTGGCACCGGCCGCCACGCCCCGCGAGGTACTGGCGCGGCTGGGCGCGGACATGAACCGCATCATCGAGTCCCCGCAGTTCCGCAGGAAGATGGAAGAGATAGGCGCCGAGCCCGTCGGCGGATCGCCCGAGCAGATGGCGCGCCAGATCCGCGACGACACCGACCGCTTCGCCAGGCTGGTCAAGGACGCCAAGGTGGCTCTGGATTGAGTTGAGTTGGCACGAGGAACGAGGCCGGGCGAATCAGTTGTGACTTGACCGCATGCCACCGCCGGTGCAGGAAATTCCATAATGCCCGGCGGAGACAACACACCATGACCAGCACCACGGACCTGCACCTCACCGATCCCCAAGCCTTTCTGCTCGACCTCTACCGCGCTGCGGTCAAGGATGCGCAGCCCCTGTACAGCATGGCCCAATGCCTGCCAAAACCTCCCAAGGGCCGCACCCTGGTGCTGGGCGCGGGCAAGGCCGGCGGCTCCATGGCCCAGGCGCTGGAGGCGCTGTGGCCTGCGGACGCGCCGCTGTCCGGCCTCGTGGTCACGCGCTACCACCACATCCCGCCGCGCCCCGAAGGCCTGGCGCAGCGCATCGAGGTGGTCGAGGCCGCCCACCCCGTGCCCGATGCGGCAGGCCTGGCCGCCGCCGAACGCATCCTCGCGCTGACCGAAGGGCTGACCGAGGACGACCTCGTGCTGTGCCTGATCTCGGGCGGCGGCTCGGCCCTGCTGACCCTGCCGGCCGAAGGCATCGACCTGGAGGAAAAGCAGCGCATCAACCGCGCCCTGCTGGAAAGCGGCGCCGCCATCGGCGAGATGAACTGCGTGCGCAAGCACCTGTCGCGCATCAAGGGCGGGCGCCTGGGCGCGGCCTGCGCGCCTGCGCGCGTGGTCACGCTGACCATCAGCGATGTGCCGGGCGACGATCCCTCCATCATCGCCAGCGGCCCCACCGTGCCCGATGCCAGCAGCTGCGCCGACGCGCTGGCCATCCTCGCGCGCTACCGCATCGACGTGCCCGAATCCGTGCGCCGCGCGCTGGAGGCGGGCGAGCTGGAAACCCCCAAGCCCGGCGACGCGCGCTTCGACGGCCATGAGGTTCACATGATCGCCACGCCCCAGCACTCGCTGGAGGCGGCCGCACGCGTGGCCGAGGCGGCGGGCCTGCGCACCCATGTGCTGTCCGACGAGATCGAGGGCGAATCGCGCGAAGTCGCCAAGGTCCACGCCGCCCTGGCGCGCGCCGTGGCCCGCCACGGCCAGCCGTTTGCAAAGCCCTGCGTGATCCTGTCCGGCGGCGAGACCACGGTCACCATCCGGCAGCGCCCGGCCGGCACGCCCAAGGGGCGCGGCGGCCGCGCGGGCGAGTTCTGCATGGGCCTGGCCCAGGCCCTGCAGGGGCAGGACAAGGTCTGGGCGCTGGCGGCCGATACCGATGGCATCGATGGCGTGGAAGACAACGCGGGCGCGCGCGTGTCACCGGATACGCTGGCGCGGGCCCAGGCCCAGGGAATGCGGATTGCCGAGTACCTGGATCGCAATGATGCGTATGGGTTCTTTGATGCGCTGGGGGATCTGGTGGTGACCGGGCCCACGCATACCAACGTGAATGACTTCCGGGCGATTCTGGTTCTCTAGGTTTTTGCCCCTGCCGGGTGGTTGTTTTTCGGGGCCGGGACGTGCGCCCGGCCACTTGTTTCAGGCTCGCCTGTTTCAGGCGCTCACGCCCCGCGCGGCAGCGTCTCCCACCATTCGGCATCGAACCGCCCCTGCAGGAAGGCGATGAAGGACTGCACCTTCTGCGGCACCAGGCGCGGCGAGGGATAGACGGCGTGGATTTCCTGCTCGGGCAGTCGGCAGGTCTTGAGGACTTCGACCACGCGGCCGGCCTGCAGCGAGTCATGGGCCACGTAGCGGGGCAGGGCGGCGATGCCCATGTGCGAGCGTGAGGCCGCCAGCAGGGCCGAGAGATTGTTGGAGCGCAGCCGGCCCGTGACCGCCACCGAGACCGGCTCTCCGCTGGCGTTGCGCAGGCGCCAGATGTCGTTGCCCTGCACGCTGCTGTAGATCAGCGTGACATGTTCCTTGAGGTCGGAGGGGCGGCGCGGCGTGCCGCGCTTGCGCAGGTAGGTGGGCGAGGCCACCAGCACCCAGGGGTTCACGCCCAGCGTGCGTGCGCCCAGGCTGGAGTCGGCCAGCTTGCCCAGGCGCAGGGCCACGTCGATGCCGTTGGCCACCAGGTCGGTGTAGCGGTCCTCGAAGCTCAGGTCGACCTGCACCTGGGGGTTGTGCGCCATGAACTCCAGCGCCAGCGGTATCAGCACGCGCCGGCCAAAGGCCACCGAGCTGCCAATGCGCAGCTGGCCCTGCACCTGGGTCTGGCGCACCTGGACCACCTTGTCGGCCTCGGCCACGTCGTTGACGATGGTCTTGCATTTCTCGTAGTACAGCGCGCCCGCTTCGGTCAGGCTCACGCCGCGCGTGTTGCGGTTGAGCAGGCGCACCTTCAGGCGCGCTTCCATGGCTGCGATCTGCTTGGTGACTGTGGGCTGGGTGGTGGCGAATTCGTGCGCGACCTTGGTGAAGCTGCTGGTCTCCACCACGCGCACGAACATGTGCATGGCATCGAGTCTGTCCATGGCGCTGTCTCCTTTTTCATTGGTAGTTATTCCTGCACGGAATAAATTTTATGGTCTGCGCAGGCGTTCCGCCAATCGGCCTGTCTGCCTAGAGTTGACTCCAATTTGAAGGAGACCTCCCATGGCAAAAATGAAAGCAATCGAAGCCGCAGTCCGCGTGCTGGAAAAAGAAGGCGTGACCGTCGCATTCGGCGTTCCCGGTGCCGCCATCAACCCGCTGTACGCAGCGCTCAAGGACCATGGCGGCATCGGCCATATCCTGGCGCGCCACGTCGAAGGCGCAAGCCACATGGCCGAGGGCTACACCCGCGCCGTGGCCGGCAACATCGGCGTGTGCATCGGCACCAGCGGCCCGGCCGGCACGGACATGATCACGGGCCTGTACTCGGCCAGCGCGGATTCGATTCCGATTCTCTGCATCACGGGCCAGGCGCCGCGCTCGCGTCTGCACAAGGAAGATTTCCAGGCCGTGGACATTGCCTCCATCGCCAAGACCGTGACCAAGTGGGCCACCACGGTGCTGGAGCCGGCCCAGGTGCCGCGCGCCTTCCAGCAGGCCTTCCACCTGATGCGCTCGGGCCGTCCCGGCCCCGTGCTGATCGACCTGCCCATCGACGTGCAGTTGGCCGAGATCGAGTTCGACATCGACACCTACGAGCCCCTGCCTGTCTACAAGCCTGCCGCCACGCGCAAGCAGGTGGAAAAGGCCATCGCCATGCTCAACGAGTCCGAGCGTCCGCTGCTGGTCTCGGGCGGCGGCGTGATCAACGCCGATGCGTCCGAGCTGCTGGTGGAGTTCGCCGAGCTGCTGGACGTGCCCGTGATTCCCACCCTGATGGGCTGGGGCACCATCCCTGACGACCACCGCCTGATGGCCGGCATGTGCGGCCTGCAGACCAGCCACCGCTACGGCAATGCCACCATGCTGGCCTCCGACTTCGTGCTGGGCATTGGCAACCGCTGGGCCAACCGCCACACGGGCTCGGTCGAGGTCTACACCAAGGGCCGCAAGTTCGTGCACGTGGACATCGAGCCCACGCAGATCGGCCGCGTGTTCGCGCCCGACTACGGCATCGTCTCGGATGCGGGCGCTGCGCTCAAGCTCTTCGTCGAGGTGGCGCGCGAGTGGAAGACGGCTGGCCGACTGAAGGACCGCAGCGGCTGGGTGGCCGAATGCCAGGCTCGCAAGAACAATGTGGAGTACCTGCGCAAGACCAATTTCGACAACGTGCCCATGAAGCCGCAGCGCGTCTACCAGTGCATGAACCGCAGCCTGGACAAGGACACCTGCTACGTCTCCACCATCGGCCTGTCGCAGATTGCCGGCGCGCAGTTCCTGCATGTCTACAAGCCGCGCAACTGGATCAACTGCGGCCAGGCCGGCCCGCTGGGCTGGACCGTGCCGGCCGCCCTGGGCGTGCGCGTGGCCGACCCGGCCCGCAAGATCGTGGCGCTGTCGGGCGACTATGACTTCCAGTTCATGATCGAGGAACTGGCCGTGGGTGCGCAGTTCAAGCTGCCCTACATCCATGTGCTGGTCAACAACAGCTACCTGGGCCTGATCCGCCAAGCGCAGCGCGCCTTCTCCATCGACTACTGCGTGCAACTGGCCTTCGACAACATCAATGTCGACGACAAGGAAGAGTCCAAGGGCTACGGCGTGGACCACGTCAAGGTGGTCGAGGGCCTGGG
The DNA here is from genome assembly GCF_016428765.1 of Delftia sp. ASV31. Taxonomy (NCBI): domain Bacteria; kingdom Pseudomonadati; phylum Pseudomonadota; class Betaproteobacteria; order Burkholderiales; family Comamonadaceae; genus Delftia; species Delftia sp. ASV31. The sequence goes on along the minus strand of NZ_JAELTK010000018.1, from coordinate 20,436 downwards.
CTGCAAGGCCATCCGCGTGCACCGTCCCGAGGACTTCGCGCCCGCCATGCAACAGGCCGAGGCCTGGATGGCAGAGCACCGCACGCCGGTCGTCGTCGAGGTCATCCTGGAGCGCGTGACCAACATCTCCATGGGCGCCGAGATCGACAACGTGATCGAGTTCGAGGACCTGGCCGCAGCGCCTGCCGACGTGCCCAGCGCGCTTGCACTGCTGGATTGACCGGCCCGCCACGGCACATCGCACGGCATTGCACTGCACTGCTTTTTCTATCGGCGGGGCACCCTGCGTGCCCTGCCGCTCCCAACCCACCAAACGACTACCGGAGACTTCTGACATGCCCCGTTTTGCTGCCAACCTCAGCATGCTGTTCACCGAGGTGCCCTTCCTCGACCGCTTCGAGCGCGCGGCGCGCGCCGGCTTCGAGGCCGTGGAATTCCTGTTTCCCTACGCCCATACGGTCGAAGAGATCAAGGAGCGCGTGGACGCCCACGGCCTGCAGATCGTGCTGCACAACCTGCCGGCCGGCGACTGGGATGCGGGCGAGCGCGGCATTGCCTGCCACCCCGACCGCGTGGACGAGTTCCGCGCCGGCGTGGCCAAGGCCGTGACCTATGGCCATGCGCTGGGCGTGCCCCAGCTCAACTGCCTGGCCGGCAAGGCGCCTGCCGGTGCCGATGCCGCGCTGCTGCGCCGCACCTTCGTGGACAACCTGCGCTTTGCCGCATCGGCGCTGAGCGCGGCCAATCTGCGCCTGCTGATCGAGCCCATCAACCCCTTCGACATTCCCGGCTTCTACCTGAACCGCACGGACGAGGCCCTGTCCATCCTCGACGAGGTGGGCGCGCCCAACGCCTTCGTGCAGTACGACATCTACCACGCGCAGCGCACCGAGGGCGAACTGGCGGCCACGCTGCAAAAGCACCTGGCGCGCATCGGCCATGTGCAGCTGGCCGACAACCCGGGCCGCAACGAGCCGGGCACGGGCGAGATCAACTACCCCTTCCTGTTCGCGCACCTGGACCGCATCGGCTACCAGGGCTGGGTGGGCTGCGAGTACAAGCCCGCGCGCGATACCGAATCGGGCCTGGGCTGGCTGGACGCCCACACCAGCGTGCGCGCGGCAGTCGCCGCCTGAGCGCCGCCGGAGTTTTTTCTCAGCTTTTCAAAAACGACAAGGAGTACACAGCATGAATGCATCCTCTCTCAAGCTTGGTTTCGTGGGCCTGGGCATCATGGGCGCGCCCATGGCGGGCCACCTTCTGACGGCCGGCCACCAGCTGTTCGTGAACACCCTGGGCAAGATCCCCGCGCAGATCGCCGAAAGCAGCGCCACCCAGTGCACCACGGCGCGCGGCGTGGCCGAGCGGGCCGACATCATCTTCCTGATGCTGCCCGACACGCCCGATGTCGAGAAGGTGCTGTTCGGCGAGGACGGCGTGGCCGCCGGCCTCAAGGGCAGCAGCGGCAAGGTGGTGGTGGACATGAGCTCCATCTCGCCCGTGGCCACCAAGGACTTCGCTCGCCGCATCGAGGCCATCGGCGCCCAGTACCTGGATGCGCCGGTCTCCGGCGGCGAGGTGGGCGCCAAGAACGCCACCCTGTCCATCATGGTCGGCGGCCCCGAGGACGTGTTCGCGCGCGTCAAGCCGCTGTTCGAGCGCATGGGCAAGAACATCACCCTGGTGGGCGGCAACGGCGACGGCCAGACCGCCAAGGTGGCCAACCAGATCATCGTGGCGCTGAACATCGAGGCCGTGGCCGAGGCCCTGCTGTTCGCGTCGCGCGCCGGTGCCGACCCGGCCCGCGTGCGCGAGGCGCTGCTGGGCGGCTTTGCCTCGTCCAAGATCCTGGAAGTGCATGCCGAGCGCATGATCAAGCGCACGTTCGACCCGGGCTTCCGCATCTCGCTGCACCAGAAGGACCTGAACCTTGCCCTGAGCAGCGCGCGCCAGCTCGGCGTGTCCCTGCCCAATACCGCCCAGGCGCAGGAGCTGTTCAACAGCTGCGTGGCCCACGGCGGCGCGAACTGGGATCACTCGGGCATGGTGCGTGCGCTGGAGATCCAGGCCAACTTCGAGGTCGGCCAGAAGGTCCCGGCCTGATGCCGCGCAACTGACAACGCGATTGGTGGGAGGGCGGCCTTGCGCCGCCCTGTTGTGAAAAGCCGCGCTCGGCAACGGGCGCGGCTTTTTCTTGCTTCAATATCCCAGCGTCTGCCCGTCGGGGTTGCGCGGGTCGGAGGCGCCGTAGAGCATGCCGTCGCGCAGCTCGATGGTCTGGGTGCGGCCCATCGACGCCTTCACGGCAACGTTGTGGCCGCGCGACTTGAGCAGGGCCACGGTGTCGGGGCTGATGCCCTTTTCCACGCGCAGCTCATCGGGCGTCCACTGGTGGTGAAAGCGCGGCGTGGCGGCGGCCTCGGCCGGGTTCATGCCGAAGTCGATGGTGTTGACCACGGTCTGCAGCACGGTGGTGATGATGCGCGCGCCGCCGGGGCTGCCGGTGACCAGCACGGGCTTGCCGCCCTTGAGCACCATGGTCGGCGTCATCGACGACAGCGGGCGCTTGCCTGCGGCCACCGCATTGGCATCGCCGCCGACCAGCCCATACGCGTTGGCCACGCCGGGCTTGGCCGAGAAATCGTCCATCTCGTTGTTGAGCAGGATGCCCGTGCCCTTGGCCACGATGCCGCTGCCGAAGTTGGTGTTCAGCGTATAGGTCACGGCCACGGCGTTGCCCGCCTTGTCCACCACCGAGTAGTGCGTGGTCTGGTCGCTCTCGTAGGGCTGGGGCTTGCCGGGCCGGATGTCCTTGCCGGCGCGCGCCTGGTAGGGGTCGATGCCGGCGGCCAGTGCCTCGGCATAGCGCTTGGAGGTCAGGCCCTTGAGCGGCACGGTCACGAAGTCGGGATCACCCAGGTATTCGGCACGGTCGGCATAGGCCAGCTTCATGCTTTCCGCCATGTAGTGGATGCTCTGCGCGCTGTTGACGCCCCACTGGTTCATGGGCCAGCGTTCCATCATGTTGAGGATCTGGATCAGGTGGGCGCCGCCGGAGGACGGAGGCGGCATGGTCACGATCTCGTAGCCGCGGTAGGTGCCGCGCAGCGGCTCACGCTCGGCGACCTTGTAGCTCTTGAGGTCCTGCAGCGAGAGGGCGCCTGCATGCGGCGCCATCTCGGCCGCGATCTTGCGGGCGATGGAGCCTTCGTAGAACACCTTGGAGCCCTGCTGGCCGATCAGGCGCAGCGACTGCGCCAAGTCCTTTTGCACCAGGCGGTCACCGCGCTTGAGGGGCTCGCCGTTGCGCCAGAAGATGGCTTGGGTGGCGGGCCACTGGCCCATGTTCTTCTTTTCCTGCTCCAGGATCTTGGCCAGGGTCTCGCTGACCGTAAAGCCCTTGTCGGCCAGCTTTGCGGCCGGCGCAATCACCGTGGACAAGGGCAGCGATCCCCATTTCTTCAGCGCATGCTCCATGCCGGCCACGGTGCCGGGCACGCCCACGGCGTAGTGGGTGTAGAGCGATTTGCCGTCGATGACCTTGCCATCCGCACCCACGTACATGTCGCGCGTGGCCTTGGAGGGCGCGACCTCGCGGAAGTCCAGCGCAATGTTCTTGCCGCTCTTGGCGTCATGCACCACCATGAAGCCGCCGCCGCCGATGTTGCCGGCATTGGGCAGGGCCACCGCCAGCGCAAAGCCCATGGCCACGGCGGCGTCCACCGCATTGCCGCCGGACTTCAGGATCTGCAGGCCGATGCGCGAGGCCAGCTCCTGCTCGCTGGCCACCATGCCGCTCCTGCCCACGACGGGATGGAACACATCCATGTCGAAGTCATAGGCGGCGCTGGCGGCCTGGGCCGCGTTGCTCTGCGTGATGGGCGCCGCTGCCGGGGCAGGCGCTGCGGCCACGGGGGCTGGCGCCGCCGAAGCCGCGGGCGGCTGCGTGCTGCTGCAGGCGGCCAGGCTGGCAATGGCCAGCGCCAGGCTGGTTGCAAGCAAGGGGGAGCGAAGTTGCATCGGTATCTCCTTGGCAGATGAAACAGTGGAACAGTGGAAAAAGAGCGCGAGTCCTGTGCCGCCCTGTACGCGCTGGCCGCAGGGTCCTGCGGCCAGGGCGGCGGCGGACCACAGTGTAGAAGCATGGCGTCGGCAGCCTTCCCGCGCGCGGGCCCGGACACCGAAAGTGCGGGTATCTGCCTAGGCGTCGGCCGTGCAACGCCCTTCAAGGGCGTACAAAAACTGTATACACTTTGCGAATGCAGGGCAGGGCCGCGAGTGCTGTCGCGCGCCGCGCTCCGTGCATTGACCAACCAATGACAACCGGGCGGGCCAGCTCCCGCCGCACAGGAGATTTCCATGGGCCTGAGCACCCACGTCCTCGACACCATGAACGGCTGCCCCGCAGCCGGCATGGCTGTCGCGCTGTATTCCACCGATGGCGACCAGGCCACGCTGATCAAGAGCCTGGTGCTCAACCACGACGGCCGCACCGATGCGCCGCTGTTCGACAACAACAGCCTCAGGACCGGCACCTACCGCCTGACCTTCGACGTGGCGGCCTACTTCAAGGCCCGTGGCGTGCAACTGCCCGAGCCCAACTTCCTCAACAAGGTGAGCCTGGACTTCGGCGTGGCCCATGCCGACCAGCACTACCACGTGCCCCTGCTGGTCAGCCCCTGGAGCTATTCCACGTACCGGGGCTCCTGAGCCCTGGACTGCAGGCGCAGGCTGTCGGGGGATGGCCTGGAGTGAAACCTGAAATGACGAACGGCCCGCATTGCGGGCCGTTTCTGTTCCTGTCGCTGAAAGAAGGCGGGCTACTTGCCCTTGGCGTGCCCCATGGCCACGACCAGGGCCGTGATGAAGAAGAAGGCCTGCAGCTCCAGCGCCCAGCCTCCCGAGCTGTGCAGCTGCATCACCTGGCCGGTGTGCACCAGCGCAAAGGCCACGACCATGTTGATCGCAATCACCAGCGCCGCAGGCACCACCCACAGGCCCACCAGCAGCAGCAGCGGCGCCACCACCTCACCCAGATACACCGCATAGGCCAGCCAGCCCGGCGCGCCCGCGGACTCCACCATGCGCTCGATGCTGCCTATGCCGTAGCGCAGCTTCGCCCAGCCGTGAAAAAGCAACAGGACCGCGAGCGTGACGCGCAGCAGCACCATGGCTGCCTGGGGATGGTGAAAGTGGCTCCAGAACTTCATGAACTCCCTCGGTGTGGATGACCCGGCATGCCGGGCGTTGCCGTGCTGCATTCTGGCATCAGCGGACTTGAGGTGCAGGCTGTGGCGGCCCGGCACGGGATTTTCAGACATTTCCTGCGAGCCTGTAGTCCTATGGCGCAACTTGTGACATGTCTCATCACAAGTACCGCAAAGCGGCCTAGCATCATCCCCAGCCTGTCTCAGAAACGGTTTGCGAGCACTGGAAGGGGTGCCCGGGACCGGGAGGCAAGGTGATCAATCCAATGAACCGATGGGGTCTCCCCAAAACGTCCAATCAAGAAAGGCAGGTTTTCCCATGCGTCAGTTTTCTTTGCGTACCGTCGTGATGGCCACTGCACTGGCGGCCGGCAGCATTGCCATGGTCGGCTGCACCACCACCAAGCCGGAAACCCAGTCCGCGCCGCGCGCTGATGCCACCACCGTCAATGCGCGCGCCAACGCCGCTCTGGAGCGGCTGTACCAGACGGCGCCAGGCTCCAAGGAAATGGTGGCCCGCTCCAAGGGCGTGCTGATCTTCCCCTCGGTGATCGGCGGCAGCTTCGTCATCGGTGTCGAGCATGGCCGCGGCGTGCTGCGCGTCGGCGGCCAGAACAAGGGCTACTACAGCACGACCGGCGCCTCGGTGGGCTGGCAGGCCGGTGGCCAGTCCAAGGCTGTGATCTATGTGTTCAACACCCAGGAAGCGCTGGACAAGTTCCTGGCCAGCGATGGCTGGTCCGTGGGCGCCGATGCCACGGTGGCCGCAGGCAAGGTGGGCGCCAATGGCAGCGTGGACACCACGACCGCCCAGGGCCCCGTGACCAGCTATGTGCTGACCAATGCGGGCCTGGAAGCCGGCGTGTCGCTGCAAGGCTCGAAGATCACCAAGGTGGTCGAGTGATCCAGGCCCTGAGGGGCCTTTGAACGAAACCGGCCTGCGGGCCGGTTTTTCTTTGTGCGGTCGTCTCAGTCGGCGCCAGCGGCGCCGTCTTCATTGGCGCTGCCCGGCGCAGCGGGCGGGAGCACGGCCTGCTCTATGCGTTCCAGGCGCCTTTCGATGCGCTCCACGGCTTCGGCGCTCATCTTGATGTCGTAGATGCTCACGGGCTCCTCGCATTCCAGCGCAGGGTCCGTCGCGGCCGACAGGCGGCCGAGCAGAGGAGCCTCGAACGTGGTCTGCAGCCGGGCCACGACTTCGGCGTTCATGGAACGGCCGGTGCGCTTGGCTGCCTCCTCGACGAGGTCCTTGAGTTCCTGCGGCAGGCGCAGCTTGTACTGAGGATCGGTCTGTTTCATCGCCGGCAATCATGGACCGGAAAGGTATTGACTGCAAGGGACCTGAAAGGTATTGTTGCTTCGGGACCAGCACGGTCCCGCGCAAGGGGAGCCATGAAGACAGTCAACCCATCGGGCCGCAGTCACCAAAAATCCTCACCACAGCACCAGGAGGTGCTGGCGGTCGATGCGCTGTGCCACATGGGCGCGGCCCTGGGCGTGCTGGAGCTGCATGCAGAGCGCGCCGGCTCGGCCATGGTGTGTGCCGCGCGTGATTTGCTGCGCGGCTACCACGCCAGCGCTGACCAGGCGGTGGCCAGCCTGCAGGCCGGCGACCGCGCGGCAGGCGTGCTGCCGCAGCTGTCGCAGGACCTGGGCTATGCCATCGAGGTCATCGACCGCGTGAACGACGATGCCCCGGACGACCTGGTGCTCTATGCCGTGACCTGCCTGCTCAGAAGCGCCAGGAGCTTTGCCGACGGCCAGCCGCATGAATCTGCCTGAACCGGCATGAACCGGCCTGAGCCAGCCTTTGGCGGCCTGAGGCTCAGATCTGGCCTTCGGTCAGCGTGTCGAGCTGGAAGCGGCCGGACTTGTCCCAGAGCCAGGTATCGGTATAGGTGATGCGGGCGGCGCCGGCCGGGGCGGGGAAGGGCGCGGCGGCGCGCACCAGGCGCTCGATCTCGCTCACCACTTCGGGGGCATGGGTGGGCGCGCGCATCCAGTGCAGGCGCTGGACCTGGCCGTTGCGGTCGATCTGCACCTGCAGCACGCCGATCGCGTAGAGCATGGGCGGCAGCTGGCCCTTGTAGATGCGCTCGGCATTGCGCGTGTACAGATGGTTGGCCGCCACCTTGCGGTACTGCAGCTGTGCGCTGGAGGTGGCCTCGTCGGGGCGCGGGCCGGGGCCGGGTGGCGACTTGCAGGCCGTGACCAGGGAGGCAATGGCGGCCATCAGTCCCGCCCACAGCCAGGGACGGCCGGAACGTGGCTTTTGCACGGAACTGTGCTGAGAGGAATCGGGGGAATCGGGCATGATTGCGAGCGTATCCTGAAACGCCGCGGCACCGGCAGTCGGAGCGCAAAACTCAAGTGCCGCAGCGGAAAATCCCGCAACAAATTCCAACGAAGCCCGCAGGCGCCACGACGGGCTGTCAGGTGCGCCCATGTGGAGTGACACGTTCAAGAAAGTCGAGCAGGGCCTTGCGCAGGGGCCGCTGTGCTGGGTCGAGGTGATGGAGTCGCGCGGCTCGGTGCCGCGCGAGCGCGGCGCCTGGATGGCCGTGTTTGCCGACCGCGTGGCCGGCACCATTGGCGGCGGGCACCTGGAGTTCGACGCCATCGACCGCGCGCGCAGCCTGCTGCGCGACGCGGCGCTTCAGGCCGGATTGCCCGGACAGCCTGGGCAGGCCGGTCCCGCCCTTGCCGAGCACCAGCACCGCTATCCGCTGGGCCCCAGCCTGGGCCAGTGCTGCGGCGGCGTGGTGATGCTGAGGTTCGTGCTGGTGCCCCAGGGCCGCATGGACATGCTGCGCGAGCGGCTGCAGCCGCCGCGCGATTGCGTGGCGCTGTTCGGCGCAGGCCACGTCGGCCATGCGCTGGTGCGCCTGCTGTGCAATCTTCCCTACCGCGTGATGTGGGTGGACAGCCGCGATTCGGTCTTCCCCGAGGAGGAGCACGAGCTCGTGCAGTGTGAATACTCCGATCCCGTGCAGTCCGCCGTGGCCGACCTGCCCACCGGCTCCCAGGTGCTGATCATGAGCTTCAGCCATGCCGAGGACCTGGAGGTGGTCGCCCAATGCCTGAGCCGCCAGCGCCAGCAAGGCGACCTGCCCTATGTGGGCCTGATCGGCAGCGCCACCAAATGGGCCACCTTCCGGCGCAGGCTGCGCGAGCGCGGCTTCAGCGATGCGGAGCTGGACCATGTGACCTGCCCCATCGGCGTGCCCGGCATCAAGGGCAAGGAGCCTGAGGTGATCGCGGTGGCCGTGGCGGCGCAGCTGCTGCAGCGGCGCAGCGCCGCGCCTGCGCAGAATCAGGGAAATCTCTAGTGAATTGATGTCGCGCAAGCCGGCTGGCTGTCGAAAAATTGCATACACTTTGTGTCTACGAAATGGTCGCAGCGGTGCACCGGCGGTATATCTACCGGGTGCGCGGCCTTTTTCTTCTGCTCAGAGCGCCCGCAGTGGTGAGCAGGTTGAACACCGGCGGCCCCCACGCTGCCAAGGTTGAGAGCTATGGAAAGCTACATTCTCGACTGGGCCAACCTGCTGTTGCGGTGGCTCCACGTCATTACGGCCATCGCCTGGGTCGGTTCCTCCTTCTATTTCGTCTTCCTCGACAGCAGCCTGACGCCGCCTGTCGATGACGACCTCAAGAAGCAGGGCGTCAGCGGCGAACTCTGGGCCGTGCACGGCGGTGGGTTCTACCACCCCGTCAAGTTCAATGTCTCCCCGCCCAAGCTGCCGGACCACCTGCACTGGTTCTACTGGGAAAGCTACACCACCTGGCTCAGCGGCTTTGCGCTGCTGACGGTGTCGTATCTGTGGAACGCCAAGATCTACCTCGTCAATCCGGCCGATCCCAACGCCATGGGCTCGGCTGCGGCCATTGCCTCGGCCCTGGCCTTCCTGGTCGTTTTCTGGCTGCTGTACGACGGCATCTGCCGCGTCTTCGGCCAGAAGAAGAACGGCGACGCCACGGTGGGCGCCATGGTGCTGGTGCTGGTGTGCATCGCGGCCTTCCTGGCCTGCCACATCTTCCCGGGCCAGGCCGCCTTCCTGCTGATGGGCGCCATGCTGGCGACCTCGATGAGCGCCAACGTGTTCTTCTGGATCATCCCCGGCCAGCGCACGGTGGTGAAGGCCCTGAAGGAAGGCCAGCCCGTGGACCCCATCCACGGCAAGCGCGGCAAGCAGCGCAGCGTGCACAACACGTACTTCACGCTGCCGGTGCTGTTCGCCATGCTGTCCAACCACTACGGTTGGCTGTACAGCCATGAGCTGAACTGGCTGGTGCTGATCCTGATGATGTTCGCGGGCGCTGCCATCCGCCAGTTCTTCGTGATGCGCCACGGCTTCAAGCTGGGCCGCAATGCCCATCCCTGGCCCTACGCCCTGGTCGGCGTGCTGGTGCTGATCGGCACGGCCGTCTGGCTCAAGCCTGCACCGGCGCCTGCCGCCGCCCCTGTGTCTGCGCCTGCCGCAGCCCCTGCAGCGGCTCCCGCCGCCGTGCAGGCGCCTGCTGGTGCCGAGCCCGCTGCGACGGCGGCGCCCGGTGCCGAAGCTGCTGCACCCATTGCGACCGCTGCTCCTGCTCCCGCCGCCGACGGCGCCGTGGGCTACGCCCAGATGGCGCCCTTCTTCCAGCAGCATTGCGTGGTCTGCCACGGTGCCGCCCTGCAGCAAAAGAATGTGCGCCTGGACTCGCCCGAGCAGGTCAAGGCCCACGCCCAGCAGATCTACCAGCAGGTGGTGCAACTGCGCAAGATGCCCTTTGGCAATCCGGGTGCCCTGAACGATGACGAGCGCAGCATGGTCAAGCGCTGGTACGAGTCTGGTGCATCGGTGAATTGATCGCTGGGCCGCGCCCAGACGCTGTCGGCGTTTGCTGTCAGCGTTCGGCGGCCAGCCACCAGCCCGCAGCCTCGCAAGAGCCTGCGGGCTTTCTGTTTCAGGCAGGCCAGGCCGTCGCGGTGCCGTGCAGGGCCGGGCGCCGCGCTTCATCGCGCGGCGTGTGCAGCGCGATGGCGCCGCGCCCCGGCAGGCTTTGCGCCTTGGCCTGCTGCTTGGCCAGGGCCGCGAGGTTGGCGATGTCCTCGGGTGCCAGCACGCTGCCCGGCGCGACGCGCACCACGCCGATGGACAGCGTGGTGCAGGCAAAGAATCGCCGGATGCCGTGGCGGTCCTCGGCCCAGATGCCTCCGGCCTCGCGCGCCTGGTCGTCGAACAGCTGGCGCGCCTCGCTGGCGAAGGCGCCCACAATGCCTTCGCAGCGCCGCTGCCAGTCCTCGCTTTGCAGCAGCAGCATGAAGTCGTCCCCGCCCACATGGCCCACGAAGTCGCGCCGCGCATCGCAGTGCGCCACGGCCAGCCGCGCCACCAGGCGGATCATCTGGTCGCCGCGCCAGTAGCCGTAGTGGTCGTTGAAGGGCTTGAAGTGGTTGAGGTCGGCGTAGCAGGCCACGAAGCCGGCGCCGCTGTCCAGCAGTCGCTGCATGTGCAGGCTGATGGGGATGTTGCCGGGCAGGAAGGTCAGCGGGTTGGCATGGCGCGCGGCCTCGATGCGGGCCTCGGTCACGCGGCGCACCAGCTGCTCGCCCGTGCCCAGGCCCACATAGCGGCCGTTGTCGGTGACGATGAAGCCGTCGCTCAGGTAGCGCTGGTCCTGCGAGGTCAGGATGCCCACGAGCTGGTCCACATCGCAATCGAGCTCCACGATGCGCGGCTGCACGTTGGCAAAGGCCAGGCAGGGCTTGCGCCCGTGCACCTCGCGGAAGTACAGCGTGGCGTAGTGGTTCATGAACTGCTGGCGGTTGATGAGCGCCAGCGGCCGGCCGGCCTCCACGACGGCAATGGCATGCAGCTGCTGCCCGGCCTGGAACAGCTCGGCCACCTCGTCGTTGCTGGCCGCAGGCATCACGCAGGGCGCCTGCATCACCATCAGGTTGCGCAGCACGCCCGGGCGGGCGCTGTGGCCCTGGTGGGGCAGCACGGCCACGCGCGGGTCCTGCGCCACGCTGCGCGCCTGCGTGCTGATCTGGGGCTGGGCGGTTTCGGCAGGGCGACCCAGCAGCCAGCCCTGGCCATACGGAATGCCCAGGTCGCGCAGGGTGCGCAGCTCATCCTCGGTCTCTATGCCTTCGGCGATCAGCGTGGTGCCGAAGACCTCGGCAATGCCCTTGATGGCCTGCAGCAGCTGCAGCGTGGCCGGGCGCTGCTCGATCTGGTGGATGAAGTATTTGTCGATCTTGACGAAGTCGGGCTTGGCCTCGGACCACAGGCGCAGGCTGGAGCGGCCGTCGCCAAAGTCATCCAGCGCCAGGCGCGCGCCCGTGGCATGCACGGCCTTCACGGCGGCGCAGACGGCGGGCATGTCGGTCACATGGTCGTGCTCGGTGATCTCCACCACCAGGGAGCGGGCCTGCACGCCGAAGATGCGCACCGTGTCCCCGACCATGCCGGGGCCGCAGACCCCCACGGCCTGCACCAGCGCCTGGGCGCTGAGGTTGATGAACAGCCGGCCCGGCGCACTCTGCCGGCCCCAGTCCTGCAGCGCCACGCAGACCGCCAGCAGCTCGAATTCCCGAAGAATGCCCTCGGCCGCCGCCCCTTTGAGCAGGGCATCGGGCGTGTGCAACGGCATGCCCCGGGGGCCGCGGATCAGCGCCTCATGCGCATAGATGCTGCCGCTGCGCAGATCGGCCAGCGGCTGGAAGACGCAGTACAGGCCGCCCGCGCGCATGAGCTGTGCCACGGGGCCTGCGCCGGACCGCACGGCGGCGGAGAGCACGGCCGCGGCAGCGGGCAGGCTGGCGAGCATCTGGGGATCGATCATGGGCTCAACTTTTCAGCTGGATACATTACGTTTCACTGGTGACATTCTTGTGACAAGTATGCCGCCTGCGGACCGGTGTGCTGGCGGCGGATTGACATGGCTCAAAACGCGGCGGGAGCAAAGCCGGCAAAGTTGCATGCATGTTCGCCCTGTCTTCCTTGCAAGCTTTCGCCTTCGCGCCGGGTTCCGCCCAGGTGTTGGCCGCGGGTACCTGGCTCAGGCTGCGTCGGCAGTCGCCGGATACGGTGATGTATCTGGAGCGCGGTCGCGTGCTCCTGGGCATAGGCCAGGGTGGGCAGATGCGCCACCAGCTCGGTGTCGTGGAGGGGCCGGCCTGGCTGGACGCCGCCTTTGTGCTGCAGCGGCGCGGCAGCAGCCTGGACATGCTGGCCGACAGCGATGTCCGCGTGCAGCAACTTCCCCAGACCGACTTCCTGAAGGCCGTCTCGCAGCTGCCGCCGCCCGCCCAGCAACTGCTGCAGGACATGGCCCAGGCCTACTGCGCGCAGACCGAGCTGGCGGTGAGCCGCCTGTCCAAGGACGCCGAGGCGCGCTGCGCCCAGTGGCTGCTGCGCCATGCCATGCCGCACGAGGCTGGCGGCCTGCGCGTGACGCTGCACCTGCGCAAGCGGCTGATCGCCGCCCAGCTCGGCATTGCGCCCGAGACCTTCTCGCGCGTGCTGCGCCAGTTGCGTGAGCACGGGCTCATCGCGGGCCGGGGCAATGTCATCGATCTGCCCAAGCCGGCGGCCCTCGAAGTGCTCGCAGTAGGCTGATTCCCACGCCGCTGACGGGTGCCGGCCTGCAAGCGCCGGGACTTGCGGGGCGGGGTATCCACTGGTTCGCGGGTTCCACCCAGTGGGACGGCTTTCGGGCCTGCATATATTGATGGCGTCATGTCACTGGACGCCCGCCGATCTCCCTTTTTCCAGGCACTGCTGGCATCCCAGGATGCTCCGCAGCTGCCGGATTCACCCTCGCGGCCGCGCGCGGCCACAGGCTGGGGCGCCATGCGCTGCACGGTGCTGGCGCTGGCCGCTGCGGCCGTGCTGCTGGCGGGCCTTGGCAGTGCCTGGTGGGTCTCGCACAACATGCGCCAGCAGACACTGGAGCGCGCCATGGCCCGGCAGGCCGACGAGGTCGATACCGTGGCGCGCATGCTGGCCGCGCGGCTGGAGCAGCAGCAGCGCCTGCTGTGGGTGCTGGCCCAGGGCATTGCAGACCAGGGCAGCGACCCGAGCCGGCTGATGGGCGAGATGCTGCGTGGAGACGCATCCGTGCGGCTGTTCGACACCCTGCAACTGGCCGACGCGCGTGGCCAGCTGCAACTCAGCCTGCGCGGCGGCCGTTCCGAGCCCCTGGCCGATCTGGACGAAGGCGTGCGCGACGTGATGCGGCGCAGCCTGGCCGATGGCCGGCCCGTGGTCTCCACCATGGTGCGCAAGGGGGCCGATCCCGGAATGATGGAGTTGCTGTACGCCGTGCCGCTGCGCACCGGCAACGGCACGGTCAGCGGCGTGCTGTCGGCCGGCGTGCGCATGTCCGCCCAGGCACTGCTGCCGCCCAGCATCGATCCCTCGCGCTCCGGCGGGCGCCTGCTGGTCATGCAGCGCGACGGGCAGATCCTGGCCCACTCCGACCCCTCGCGCTGGTCGGCGCGCGCCGAGGCCGAGCCCGGCCTGGGCGCGGACTGGCTGCAGGACCCCGCGGCCGGCGCAGTGCAGGTGGGCCCCGACACCCAGCGGCGCGCGGGCTACCTGGTGACGACAGCAGGCATGCCGCTGCCGCAGTGGCTGGTGGTCAGGATCACCCCCGAGGAAGCCATCGCACCCAGCTTGGCGCCGCGCGTGCTGTGGTGGCTGCTGGCCGCCGTGGCCGGTGTCGCTGGCCTGCTGGTCCTGCTGCTGATCCTGGTCACCGAACCCATGGCGGCCCTGCACCGCACTGCACGCCAATGGCTGGCGAGCCAGGGAAGACTCATGGCCGAGGAGCCCGATCCCGCGCCCGAGCCCGAGCCGGGCCATGCCGAGGAAGGCGGCTGGCGCATGCCCTGGACCCATGCCTGGGGCGAAGCCTCCACGCTGTGGCAGGCCCTGCATCGCCTGGGGCAGATGGGGCAGGAGCAGGCGCATGAGATTGGCCGGCTGCAATTGCAGCTGCAGACGCTGATGGATTACGCGCCCGTGGGCCTGGTGGTCACGCGGTCGGCGCATCTGGAGCTGGTGGGCCTGCAGGCCGCACGCATGCTCGGCTACCCGCCGCGCGAGCTGCAGGGGCAGGCGATACGCCAGCTGTGCGCCTCCGACGCGGCGCACATCCAATTGCTGGAGCGCGTGCGCAAGGACCTGGACATGTACGGCCAGTTCGACAGCGAGCAGTGCTTTGTCCGCAAGGACGGCCGCCCCATCTGGGTGCGCCTGCACGGCCAGAGCCTGCAGCGCCTGCAGCGCGGCCTGGAGCCGCGCGCCGTGGTGCCGGCAGACCCCACCCTGGTCTGGGTGGTCGAGGACGTGACCATGCAGCGACTGGTGCGCGAGCAGCCGGGCTGGAAGGCCATGCACGATCCGCTGACCCTGCTGCCCAATCGGGAGGCCTTTGCCATGCGCCTGCATGAGTGGCTGCAGGAATGCAGTGCCGCCCAGCGCCTGCCGGCCGAGGCGCTGCAGCAGGGTGAATCCGCCCTGCAGCAGAGCGACAACACCGCCGTCGCCACGGTCGAGGAGGCGCTAGAGGAAGAGGCGGAGGAGAAGACCGTCGGCCTGCAGCAGCATGGCGTGATCCTGTTCCTGGACCTGGACCACTTCGCCCACGTCAACCAGCAGGGCGGCCATGCGGCGGGCGACGAGGTGCTGTGCCACATGGCCCGGCTGATCGACAGCGTGGTCCGGCCGCTGGGCTGGGTGGCGCGCCTGGGCGGTGATGAATTCGCCGTGCTGCTGGCGGGCACCTCGGCGGAGCAGGGCATGCTGCTGGCGCAAAGCCTGTGCATGGCCGTGCAGGACTGGGAGGGCGCCCATGAGGGGCAGCGCTACCTGATGGGTGTCAGCGTCGGCATGGTGGTGCTCGATGCCCGCCAGCACACGGTCAGCAGCGCGCTGCGCTCGGCCGACATGGCCTGCTATGCGGCCAAGCGCAAGGGCCGCAACCGCGTCGAGGTGCTGGAGGCGGCATAGATGCAAAGCTGTCCTCTCATTCGAAGGACTCGCTGAAGCGCCGCAACCCCTCGGGATCGATCAATGTCAGCGACCCATAGGAGACACGGACTGCGCCGATGTCCTCCAGTTCGCCCAGGGCACGGTTGACGATCTGTCGCGACACGCCCGCCAGGCTGGCCAGTTCCTCCTGCGACATGCCCAGGTGGCGGTTCTCGGCGCCCGGATAGAGCCTGGCATCCGTCAGTTCGGAGATGCAGTGCGCCACGTGACGGCTGGAGTGGTGCAGGCGCGCATGCTCGCAGCGGCTGATGAACTGGCCCAGCCGTGCATTGACCTGGTCCAGCAGAAAACGGTTGAAGCCGAGGCTGTGCTCCAGCAGCCAGTGGAAGGTGGCGGCAGGCATCAGGGCCAACAGGGTGTCTTCGATCGCCGTGGCATCGAAAGGCCAGCCTTCACGCTTGAGCAGCGTGCCTTCGCCGAACCAGCAGCCCGGGGGGAAGGTGGCCAGCGTGGTGGTGCGTCCGGTGGGCGACAGGGCATGGATCTTGACCACGCCCCGGACGACGCCGGTCCAGTGGTCGGCCCGGCGCGCCTTCTGATACAGCGAGGTGCCGGCCGGTATCTCGCGCAGCAGCACTTCTCGCCGCAGCCTGAGCAGGTGTGCCTTGCTCAGGCTGGGCGCAAAGGGTGCCGACTTCAGGACATCGCTGATCGTGGGGAAGGGCTGCATGGCGGGCGATGTGATTTTTCAATGGAAGTTTGTTCTTTCATTGGTTCAATCGGCACTGTGCAAACCCTTATCTGTACTTTCCGACCGGCGTCCTTGACGCGTCAATCGTTGCGCGAGACCGGCTTGGGTCCGACCCGCCTGCCTGCGGGACCCGCGCTGAAATCGGTCAGAAAGGCTGCTTCCTGCGTCTGGCCCGTGCCAGGTTTGCTCCAGTCGCAGACCCCAGTCGGGAAAACGGCCGCAAGGCGTGCCTGCTGCGCGGCGCTGAAAGTGACGCCCGGATAGTCCTGGCTGGGGAAGGACAGAGGCTTGCGCTGGCACTGGTAGACGTCCTCGGCGCGGGGACCTCCAGCCACCTGGCGCGGCGACAACGTGGGCTTGAAGCTGCACGCCGGATCGTCAAGCGCCAGAGTCCGGCCCCCGTCGGCAAGGCAGACATCCTTCAGGTCAGCAGGCTTGTTGCGCACCACTTTCTGTGCCAGCGGGATAGCGGACGTATCGCTTTCGATTGCGGACAACCAGCGGTCCATCATGGCAAAGGACTGGTCGGCCATGGCCCGTGTGACCGGGCCTTGGGTTGCTCGGATCACATGATTGTCGTGGCCACCGTTGCCTGCATCCAGACGTGCGCGCTGCTGGAGGCTGCGCCAACTCATATGGATGTCTGCGCCCAACTCGGGCCGCAGGTCGATGATGGCCACCTGCGAGAGATTCTTCGCGTTGCTGTGCAGGCCGCTGCTGTAGATTCTGGGCAGCAGATCAGCCGGTGCCTGCTGGCGGCTGGCCACCGGAGCCGCCGTGCCTCCGGTCCAGTCCAGATCGGTGGTGTAGCTGCCAATGCCTTCGTTGAGAAGCACGAAGTCCTCGGCGCCAATGGCTCCCGACTGCAGTGCCTTGAGTCCGTATTGCACGCCTACGTTGTCGTAGGGCATGACAGGTTTGATGTTGCCATCGGCGTCGCGCGCCGTACCGTAGACCGCCACCAACATGTCGTGGATGGAGCAGCGCACGCCCTGGGGCCGGGTTTGCGGGTCGTAGGTGATGGCTGCCGGAAAGCCTGGGCCGCAATTGATTGGCAGCCTGGGATTTTGCGGTGTGATGAAGGTGGCTGTCCAGGCGCTGCAATAGGCGGCTGGATGGCCATTGATGGCAGCCCTGGCGGCGTCGGGCAGCGCCTTGCCTGCTGCTGTGCCGTAGTAGTTCGTCAGAAGGCCACAGTCCCGCGTCTCTATCCAGGTGGACGCGGCATCCGGATAGCTATAACCCGTCTGCAGCCCCTGCAGCAGCCCCGGCATGGCCGATGAGATCACCGTCTGCATCATGGAGCCACCGGAGCTTCCGTCGCCCATGGTGTAGCGCACTTCGCCATAGTTTTCGATCAGGTGCTCCTTGATGCGCATCATGCTCTCGGCGGCCAGCAACTCGTTGTTGTTGTGCAAGTGATTGGTCAGCATGGCCTTCACCACCATGTGGCCCGCTGCGAGCGCATTGGCGTCGAACAGCACGCTGCCGGTGGCCTGGTCGAGGGCGTTGACCGCAGGCTCCTGGAAGCGGTTGCCCGAGGCTGAGGCGCCGAACTTCCACAGCAGCTTGCCGTTCCAGCCTTTTTGCGGAGCCCAGGGCGCCCATGGCTGGGCGGGGTCGTAGTAGGCCAGGATCTGGTAGGTGCCGCGGCCCATCACGCCGGTTTCCACGCGCAGCAGGTGCTTGACGGTATCGCCACGGTCATTGGTGAAGTCGGCAATCTCGCTGTCGGCAGGCCGTTGCGACGGGTCGAAGGCCAGGTGGCAGGGGGCGGTGCCCGTGGTCCCTGGTGTGCAGGCGCTGCCCTGCCTGGACTTGGGCATGTAGTAGTAGGTGTATTGGGTCCTGGTATTGCAAAGGGCATCCACCGGATCGGTGTCGAGCCCGCTGACGCGCGTGGTCACGGTCGCCGACAGCGCCGTGCCCGGCACGGAAACAGTGGCCTGTGCGCCATTGCGCGTGGCGCAGATCCAGGGTTGGGTCTGCGGGCCGGCGAAGATGGAGTCGCCTCGGCCGTGGTTGGTGATGTCCAGGCGTGCCCGCGCACTCCCTGCGGCCGTGGCGGCGAGGGTATTGGCGCCCACCCGCAATCCGTCGATCCGGCCCAGGATGCGGCCATTGGCGCGCTGGGCGAATTGCGCGGTGACATCGGCTCCGTTCAATTCCACCTTCAGTGCACCGGCGGGAATGCCCTTGGGCAGCAGTATTTCGAGGTAGGCATTGCCATCGCTGATCATGTCGGCCCGGTTGGAAAGGCTGAGGATCTCGATGGGCTGCGGGCCGGCATCGCCGCTGCTGCCGCAGGCCGTCAGCAGCGTGGCGAGCACGGCGGCCATCGCCATGCCCGAACGAGGGGCTGTCTGTGTCATGGGTCTTGTCTCCTGCATCCACTTCTTCTTGAAGCGATTTCATTGAAGCACGCTAACAAATGGAAGTCTGTATAGGTTTTGACAATGCATGGATGGTCCCGTGCCATGGAACTGGCGCGCATATTGCATGCGCTGCGCTCACAAGTGTTTAACGCCCCCTGCCCAGGCCATTCTTGGTGCTTGTATCTAGCTGGCCGGGGCCAGGGCTGGGTTACCCTGCGGGCTTTTCATGATCTGCATGGCGGCTCCCCGCGCCGTGCCTCTTTGGTGATTGCTTCGCTACATGCGCGACCAGGCCCTGTTCGACAAGATTGATCTGCACCTGATACGGGTGCTGCACACGGTGCTGACCGAGCGCAGCGTCTCGCGTGCCGCATTGCGCCTGGGCATGCACCAGCCGGCGGTGTCCGCTGCGCTCAAGCGCCTGCGCGACCTGGCCGGCGATTCGCTGCTGGTGCGCTCGGGCGCGCACATGCAGCCCACCGAGGCCGGGCTGCGCATGGTGCAGCCGGCGGCCGACATCCTGCGCGCGGCCGAGGGCCTGTTCAGCGATGCACGGCATTTCGATCCCCGCACCTCCACGCGCACCTTCCGCATCGCCGCCAGCGACTACCTGGACCCGCTGTTCCTGCCGCGCCTGGTGGCCCATCTCAAGACCGAGGCGCCCGGCTGCCCCGTGGACATCCTGGCCCTCAACGGCGACGCGCACTACGAGGTGCAGCTGGCCCAGGGCGATGTGGACGTGGTGATCGGCAACTGGCCCGAGCCGCCGCAGGGCCTGCACATGGCCAGCCTGTTCGAGGACGAGGTGGTCTGCCTGGTCAGCCCCCAGCACCCGGCCGTGCGCCGCGGCTGGGACGTGGCCCAGTGGCTGGAGGCCGAGCACATCGCGCCCACGCCCACCTACCCGGGTGC
Source organism: Delftia sp. ASV31 (assembly GCF_016428765.1). Lineage (NCBI taxonomy): Bacteria > Pseudomonadati > Pseudomonadota > Betaproteobacteria > Burkholderiales > Comamonadaceae > Delftia > Delftia sp. ASV31. Next base: position 1,202 of record NZ_JAELTK010000018.1, on the reverse strand, counting down.
GCGCGGCGTGATCGACGACCAGCTGTCCCGCATGGGCCTGCAGCGCCAGGTGGCGGCGCGCTGCGCGCATTTCAGCCTGATCCCCGACATCGTGGCCACCAGCTTGCTGGTGCTGACCACGGGGCGGCTGTTCTGCGAGCGCTTCAGCCAGCGCCTGCCCCTGGTGATCCTGCCCTGCCCGGTGGAGTTTGCGCCGCTGGTGTACTACCAGCTGTGGCACGCCCGCACGCACATGGGCGCCTCCACGCGCTGGCTGCGCGACGCCGTGCGGCATGTGGCCCTGATGTCCCGTGCCCGCTAGGCGATGGCGGCAGGAACCGCCTTTCTGGTGGACAAAGTGGTGGTCGATATGAGGGCCGCCAAGGCGGTTTCAAGGACTTGTGTTCCAGTTTGTTGCAGAAATTGAAAGACAATCCCAGCCATGAATCCCCCCGATACAGTCCCCCTGCCAGCCGCAGCGCCGCCCCGGCTGCAGCTGACAGGCATCACCAAGCGCTATCCGGCGGTGGTGGCCAACAACGGTATTTCGCTGACCGTGGGCGCCGGCGAAGTGCATGCCATCCTGGGTGAGAACGGTGCCGGCAAGTCCACGCTGATGAAGATCATCTACGGCGCCGTCAAGCCCGACGAGGGCCGCATCGAGGTCGATGGCAAGCCGGTCCACATCCGCAACCCGCAGGAGGCGCGCCAGCTGGGCATCGCCATGGTGTTCCAGCATTTCAGCCTGTTCGACACGCTGTCCGTGGCCGAGAACGTCTGGCTGGGCCTGGACAAGAGCCTGCCGCTGGCCGAGGTGGTGAAGCGCATCGAGTCCACGGCGCATGACTACGGGCTGGAGGTCGATCCCCACCGCCCCGTGCACACGCTGAGCGTGGGCGAGATGCAGCGCGTGGAAATCATCCGCGCCCTGCTCACGCACCCGCGCGTGCTCATTCTTGACGAGCCCACCTCGGTGCTCACGCCGCAGGCGGTGGAGAAGCTCTTCGTCGTGCTGCGCCGCCTGGCGTCCGAGGGCTGCTCCATCCTCTACATCAGCCACAAGCTGCACGAGATCCGTTCGCTGTGCACGGCCTGTACCGTGCTGCGCGGCGGGCAGGTGACCGGCGTGTGCAACCCGGCCGTGGAGAGCAATGCCTCGCTGTCGCGGCTGATGATCGGCTCGGAGCCGCCCGAGCTCACGCACCGCGAATCCCAGGTCGGCG
>NZ_JAELTK010000189.1:0-1445 GCF_016428765.1 Delftia sp. ASV31 | reverse complement strand
CCCCCCCCCCCCCCCCCCCCCCCCCCCCCCCCCCCCCCCCCCCCCCCCCCCCCCCCCCCCCCCCCCCCCCCCCCCCCCCCCCCCCCCCCCCCCCCCCCCCCCCCCCCCCCCCCTTTTTAATCATCCGCCGACCACCGAGATCTACACTGTTCGCATTTCGTCGGCAGCGTCAGATGTGTATAAGAGACAGCGCTTAAGTTGTCCCAGTTTTTTTTCTATCGCATCCCTGCTGTCATTTGCGCTTAAACCATAAGGTAAAGGTCCGGTGTAAATTCCATTCTTTTCGACATCTCCAGATATTCTAATTTCAAGTTGACTAAATATGAATGCGCCTTCACTTTTGGGTGCTATTCCATTTCCTTTTGCATCGATTTCGAATGACATTGAAAGACCTTGTCCTTTTATTGGAATAAGCGTGTCCAATGACCGTCCTATTTTCGGTCGACTCTTAATGCCATTTTTGGTTAAAAACTCGTCGAACGGTTCATGCGTGCTACTATGGCCTAAAAAAATCATCAGTTCTATTGCATTCATTTCTTTGCCTTTGTTCCGTTGGTGATGGCGTCCTGAATATATTGATCCCAATCCATGTTTCTCAACTCTTGAGCAGCTTTGTCATAGGCATCCTTGCATCCATGATCCTTGTTTTCCATAGCCTTGGAGATAGCATCTGTATTCCTTTTTACAGCTTCATTGAGGTTTCCCGCATCCTGAGAGATTCTTTCAGGAGTGTTTTTATACCGCCAAGTTTGTCCTTCAGCATGAATATCTGGAGGAACAGCAATTGTGGGTGCATTGTTTCGGACAGATTTTCTAATTTCTGAAGCTTGAGCATCGCTAATTTTTACACCAGAATCCCTTAGTTCATTGATCTTGTTTTCGGCAGCTTTTTCGAGAGCGGCACCTGAAGGAGTATGGTCTTTCTCTAGCCCGCTGCCTTTGAGCGATTTTTTGTCGTTGTAAGGCACCTTTTTTCCACAGTCCTTGTGCCTTTTGGGCTTCCCTTTGTCCTTTCCGCCACCCTTACCGTCTGCTTTCTTTGCACCTGTTTCCTTGGCAGCCTTCCCTGCGGCTTCTTCGCTTGCTTCTCGTCCTATTTTTTTTCCTGCAGCCTCTGTTGCCGCTGCTGCTGCCTTCTTCCCATACTTGGCCCCGGTGGCCGCCATCCCCGCGCCCGGGATCATGGCTGCCGCGCTCAAGGCAGCGTTGACTTTATCGCCCTCGGCAAGATAGATCAAAGCGTTGGCGCCGTCGGCAATTTCGCCTACGCCGGGGATGAGGCCCACGACATCCAGACCAGTGTGCACAACGTCGCTGCCCCAGCGCTGCCACCAGCTTTTTTCCTGGGCGACGGGCTTGATGGCGGGAGCCGTGGCTCCGTGGAGGTTGGGGGCCGTGTCGGGGATGACCAGTCCCGAGGTGTTGCCTATCGGCCCTGGAGAAGG
>NZ_JAELTK010000188.1:0-1505 GCF_016428765.1 Delftia sp. ASV31 | reverse complement strand
GTTCGCATTTCGTCGGCAGCGTCAGATGTGTATAAGAGACAGCTTTCATACCGCCGAACATGCCCGACAATCTCGTCGGATCGCCCAAATTTCCGCTGATGAGCAGGAACAGACGCGATAAAAATCCCACCCGACTTGAGATATTCCAACCACTGAGAAAGCACCTCCCCGTCTTCTGGTACGTGCTCAAGCACTTCGAACGCCATCAGATAATCAAAATAATCGACAGAAAGCTCCGATAGCTCGTCAACCACCTGAAGTCTATCCCTGTCATTCTCAAATCTTTTTCGGATCAAGTCGCGACTGCTATCTCCCATGGCATGGCAAGCACCATGAAATCCCCTAGCAAGGAAAAGACTTGCCATGTGTCCCGTTCCCGCGCCCATCTCCACGAAAGAGCCCGGTATAAAATTTCTTGTCATGTCCCATACTGCGGATTCCCTAAGTATGAGTTTTGGCTGCTTTTTCATATTCAGATTGCTTCAGTACATAGATATTTTTGACGAAAGTACTCATCTCATCTGATTGGAAAAATGCATAGCCGCCTTCGCCGTAAACGTTGCCGTCAAGTGCTGTGCATCCCTGAACACCACAGTGTGGTTGCGAATTGCTCGGCACAGGCCCTCAGGGCATACAAAGCTGGCGGTCTCAATCCAGTGGGCTTTCGGGTATTTATCCACAACACTTTTTAAAAAAGAAGCGACTCTGGAATATTGGGAGTTTTCCGAGAGGGATTGGCATTTATGCCCCCCTTCCCTTTTTTCTTTTATCAAGCAATCCGGCCCATTAAAACCAAGCGTAGGATTGGCTTCAATCACGTAAATTGCATCAGCACTTCGAGAGAGCCTTTCCAGAATCCGACCAGTCCCTTCCGTCCATTGCTTCTCCGTGAAATCACTAGAAGCCGTACTTCCCAGAAATATATTATCTACTTTCCTGGCCTGCAGCCATTCGATGGCCTTGTTTCTCCACTCCTCGCATTCAGTGTATTCACGCCCTATGCGTTGATAAAAAAATACCTCATCCACCATGGGACATGAAGATTTCGTCAGCACGACGATTTTCCATTGGTGAGGGTCATACATTGCCGCCAAAGTAGAGAACCATTGAACGCCGATACTGTCGCCAAATATTACTGCCGTCTTCTTTGCCGAATCCTCACCAAAAACACAGGGCTTCAGCTCGGAACTGTGGAACCAATCATCACAGCCAAAGCCATAAATCATAGGGGCATCATTCTTGGCCTGCACGTACCTTGAATTATCTTCGATCGACAAGACCTCCTGGGCATGGGCATTCCAGCGCAGCAACTGAGAATTGACGATCAAAATCAAAGAAACTGCAGCAAGCATCTGCCACTGTCTCTTATACACATCTCCGAGCCACGAGACGCTGACGTTGATCTCGTATGCCGACTTCTGCTAGAAAAAAGGGGGGGGGGGGGGGGGGGGGGGGGGGGGGGGGGGGGGGGGGGGGGGGGGGGGGGGGGGGGGGGGGGGGGGGGG
>NZ_JAELTK010000187.1:0-1593 GCF_016428765.1 Delftia sp. ASV31 | reverse complement strand
GGTGCCACCGTGGTGGACTTCGCCTATGCCATCCACAGCAAGGTCGGCAACCACATGACGGCCGCGCGCATCAACAACGAGGAAGTGCCGCTGCGCACCGAACTCAAGAGCGGCGACGTGGTGCAGATCGTCACCTCCGAGGACGCCACGCCCAACCCGGCCTGGCTGGGCTTCGTGAAGACGGGCCGCGCGCGCTCCAAGATCCGCCACTACCTGAAGTCGGCCGCGCAAAGCGAATCGGCCCGCCTGGGCGAGAACCTGCTGGCCCAGGCCATGCGTGCCGAAGGCATGGATGCCGTGCCGCCGGCCGACGAGGCCAACCAGGCACTGTGGGACGAGGTGCTGCGCATGGCCGGCAGCCGCAGCCGCGCCGACCTGATGGTGGACATCGGCATGGGCCGGCGCATTGCGTCGCTGGTGGCCTCGCGCCTGACGGCGCTGATGGCGCGCCACGGCCACCGGCCCGACGCCCTGCTGCTCACACGCGAACGCTTCAACTCCAGCAACCGCCCCTTCCAGGGTGCCGTGCTGCTGGACGGCTCCAACCAGGGCTCCATCCACTACGCGCAATGCTGCCGCCCCGTGCCTGGCGACCCCATCGTGGGCTACCTGGGCAGCGGCGAAGGCCTGATCGTCCACCATGCGCAGTGCAAGATCGCGCAGCGCCTGCAGGAAAAGGACAGGGACCGCTTCATCGTGGTCGAGTGGGCCGATGAGATGGATGCCGCGCGCCTGTTCGAGGCACGCATCGTGGTCACCGTCAACAACGGCAAGGGCGTGCTCGCGCGCGTGGCCGCCGAGCTGGCCGGCGCCGAGGTGGACATCCTGCGCGTGGACATGGCCGACGAGGCCGCCATGAGCACCACGGACCTGTGCTTCGTGATCTCGGTGCACGACAACCAGCAGGTGGAGTCCGCGCTGCGCAACCTGCGCCGCGTGCACTCGGTGGTGCGCGCATCGCGCGTCATCCCCTGAACACTGCCCCGCTCCTGCGGGGCTTTTTCATTGCGCCAGGTCCTGGGCCAGCTGCTGCAGCAACGGGCCGCAGTCCTGCTCGATCTTGAGGGCCAGCAAATCCTCGGAGCGCATGCGGCCCTGGTTGATGGCGGCCACCGGCTTGCCCTGGGCCACGGCCTCATGCACAAAGCGCAGGCCTGAATACACCATCAGCGAAGAACCGGCGACCAGCAGCCCGCCGGCCTGCTGCAGCATGGCGCGCACGGCCTGCACCCGCTGGCTGGGCACGCCTTCCCCGTAGAACACCACGTCGGGCTTGAGCACGCCGCCGCAGTGCGGGCAGGCCGGCACGTCGAAGCGGCTGAAGTCGCGCCCCTCCAGATCGGCATCGCCGTCGGGCGCGGCCTGGGCGCTCAGGCCGGCCCAGCCGGGGTTGCGCTCCAGCAGCATGGCCTGCAGCACGGCGCGCTCCATGCCGGTGCCGCAGCCCATGCAGCGCACGGCGGCGATGCGGCCGTGCAGGTCGATGACGCCATCGCTGCCCGCGGCCGTGTGCAGGCCGTCCACATTCTGGGTGACCAGGCCTTCGATCCATCCGCGCTGCTGCAACTGCGCCAGTGCCGCGTGGGCCTGGCC
>NZ_JAELTK010000186.1:0-1605 GCF_016428765.1 Delftia sp. ASV31 | reverse complement strand
GCACCAGGGCGATCAGCGCGGCCCAGCCATAGCTGCGCACGAAGTCGCTGAGCGCCAGCATGGCCACGGTGAGCCAGGGCAGGGCGCGCTTGGTGCCGGCGAACACGCTGGCCACCTGGGGCACCACGTAGCTGACCAGGAACAGCACGATGACGATGGCCACCAGGGTCACGATGGCCGGGTACAGGGCTGCGCCGATAAGCTTGGACTGCAGGGCCTGGCGCGATTCCAGGTCGTCGGCCAGCCGCTCCAGCACCGGGCCCAGGCTGCCGCTGGCCTCGCCGGCGCCGATCACGGCGCAGTAGATGTCGGAGAACTCGCGCGGGTGCTGGGCCAGGGCGCGGGCAAAGGTGGAGCCTGCGTTGACCTCGGCGCGCAGCGCGGCCACGAGGTGGTGCTGGCGCGGGTCGTCGGCTTCTTCGGACAAGGCGGCCAGGGCGCGCTCTATTGGCAGGCCTGACCCGACCAGCCCCGCCATCTGGCGCGTCCACACGGTGAGCCCTGTGGAGCCAAGGACGGGGCGGGTCAGCCAGCGCGAGGCGCCGCCCTGCGGGCCGGACGCGGAACCCGAGGCCACGATCTCCACGGCCATGGGCACCAGGGCCTGGGCCCGCAGCTGGCTGCGCGCGGCGCGCGCGTTGTCGGCTTCGATCGTGCCCTTGCGGGTCTGACCTTGTGCATCCAGGGCTTCGAAGGAAAAGGCAGGCATGCGCGGCGGGAGTCGGGAAGGGCTGGGGAAGGGACGGCGTTCAGGAAACGCCAGGCGGTGATCCAACCCCCGATGGTAGCCGCTGCCGGTGACGGCTGGATGGCGAGGCGGCCGCCGCGGTGGGCGGCAGCCCCTGCCTGGCCCTTATGCCGGCTGGGCCGCGAGGTCCGCTTCGTTGAGCTGGATGGAGCGCAGCGAGGCCGGGCGTTCCATCAGCGGCTGGCCGTAATCACTGAACTCGGGCAGCGCGGGCAGCAGCTTCATCATCGTGCCCCAGCGCAGGTAGCTGGCCATGAGCACGTCGGCCGCGGTGAACTGGTCGCCGCACAGGTAGCGCCTGCCGGCCACGGCCTGGCGCAGCGTCTGCACCACGTCGTCATAGCGGCCATAGCCGGCAGACATGGCCTGGTCGGCCGTCTGCTGCTCCAGGTGGCCCTGGCTTTTGGCCGTCATCACGGCCTCGACAGGGCCGGCCAGGAAGAACATCCAGCGGTGGTAGCTGCCGCGCAGCGGGCTGTCCACGGCCGGTGCGAGCCGCCGTTCGGGAAAGATGTCGGCCAGATAGGCAAGGATGGCGGCCAGTTCGGTGATCGCGGTATTACCATGCACCAGGGCGGGGACCTTGCCCATGGGGTTGATGGCCAGGTAGTCGGCGGACTTCATGGTGCTGCCGAATTCCAGCCGCACGGGCTCATAGCGGGCGCCGCATTCCTCCAGCATCCAGCGCGTGATGACCGCGCGCGAGCGGGGGTGGAAGTAAAAGCGCAGCGGCTTGATCGAGTCGTTCATGAAGGCTCCCAGTGGTTTGAATGCATGGCGAGAAGGCCATGGGAGCGACTGTAGGAGGCCATGCTGACAGTTTTTGTCAGCAGTGGTGTCAGCGGACCGTGTAGCCC
>NZ_JAELTK010000185.1:0-1677 GCF_016428765.1 Delftia sp. ASV31 | reverse complement strand
CCCCCCCCCCCCCCCCCCCCCCCCCCCCCCCCCCCCCCCCCCCCCCCCCCCCTTTTAGATGTGTATAAGAGACAGCCTGGTATACCCACGAATGGAGACCGTGCATTGAAATCCTTCTCGGGAACCCATCGCAGCACGTTCAACACCTGGGTCAACAACATCTCCCAGGGCGGTGGCACACCCAGCCATATCATGGTGCGCAACGCCGGCGATTACCTCATGAAAACCGGCCTGGGCAAGGACAATCCCTGGGGTGAAAAGCCCAGCGAGAGCGAGGGAACCATTCTGGAATGTCGGCGCGCCTACCACGTTTTCATGACCGACGGGGGCTGGAATAGCAATGCCGCCACCACCAGCGCCCACGTTGATGGAAATCGCAGCACCACCGGATATTACGCAGTAGGTGACGGGAATATAGATGGAAACTCTTTTTCTCTGCCCGACGGAAAGCAATACACAGCCAACGGCAATGAGACAAAAATCTACTACGATCCATGGGGATTCCCCACTGTCAAGAACAACAAGGGTGCCATCACCACCTATGGCCTGAATACACTGGCGGACCTGTCCTTTTATTATTGGGCAACCGACTTGCAGCCCGGCATTCAGAACAAGCTGAATCCACTGACCAGCAAATCCACTGACGAGACTTTCGGCACGGGCAGTAGCCAGAAAACCATAACCCCCTATTGGAATCCCAAGAACAACCCTGCCACCTGGCAGCACATGATCACCTACACGATCGGCTTTGGGGCAACAGCTTCAAACTGGAGCTCGTTGAGCGACGCACCCAAATGGGGCGGCGATACCTACAGCGGGGATTTCTCCAAGTTGATCCAGGGCACAATCACATGGCCAAGTCCTTTGTGCAATGGCAACAATGCCTGCGACGGCGCCAACAACTACAGCGCACGTGAAAACTATCGAACTGTTGAGCTCTGGCATATGGCCATCAATGGTCGCGGGAAATACTTCCCCGCCATGAACCAGGCGGAACTGACAAAAGCCTTCCGCGATATTTTCAACACCATCAACGCCGACAACCAGACGCCCATCACCAGCGCGACCAATTCATCTGCCACCAATACGCGCACCGACAGCGCGGAATTCAGCGCAGGTTACGAAGCCAAGGGCTGGAAAGGCTATGTGCGTTCCGACACCATTGCCAAGACCACGGGCGAGCGCAGTGCTAATACTGGCTGGGGAGTCAAGGCTGGTGCTGCTTATCCCAACAACTACATCACCACGGCGGATAAGCTGGATGCCCTGAACGAGGCCGATATCACCAGCCGCCTGATCGTGACCTACAACGACACCAGCAACCAGGGTGTCTCCTTTGAATGGGCCACCAACAACAACCTGCTCAGCAGCAGTCAGAAGGCCCTGCTCAACACGGACACCAGAGGCCAGGATAGGGTCAACTTCATCCGTGGCAGTCGTTTGCTTGAGGGCAATACCTCGAGCCTGCCATTTCGCGTTCGACCTTCACGCCAAGGCGATATTGTCAACTCCCAGGTGTGGTACACCGCTCAACCCGTCAGTAACTACAGCTACAAGGGATATATCGATTTTGCAAAAAGTATGGCCAACCGTCTGCCCATGATCTATGTCGGGGGTAATGACGGAATGCTGCATGGATTCTCTGCCCTGACGGGCGCCTGTCTCTTATACACATCT
>NZ_JAELTK010000184.1:0-1921 GCF_016428765.1 Delftia sp. ASV31 | reverse complement strand
GCCCTACAAGCAGTGGATCGAGAACCTGCGCATCAAGCTGGGCAGCGTGGGCAGTGACACCCATGCCGGCCCCGAGGCCGCCAGCCTGCCGCTGCTCGAGCGCCAGCAGGCCTTCGGCTTCACGCAGGAAGACATCAAGTTCCTGCTGGCCCCCATGGCCAAGAACGGCGAGGAAGGCATCGGCTCCATGGGCAACGACAGCCCGCTGGCCGTGCTGTCGGACAAGAACAAGCCGCTGTACAACTACTTCCGCCAGATGTTCGCGCAGGTGACCAACCCGCCGATCGACCCCATCCGCGAAGCCATCGTGATGTCGCTGGTGTCCTTCATCGGACCCAAGCCCAACCTGCTGGACATCAACCAGGTCAACCCGCCCATGCGTCTCGAAGTGCACCAGCCCGTGCTGGACTTCGCCGACATGGCCAAGCTGCGCGACATCGAACGCCACACGCAGGGCAAGTTCAAGAGCGCAACGATCGACATCACCTACCCGCTGTCCTGGGGCAAGCAGGGCGTGGAAGCCAAGCTGGCATCGCTGTGCGCGCAGGCCGTGGACGCCATCAAGGGCGGCGCCAACATCCTGATCATCAGTGACCGCCATGTGAGCGCCACCCAGGTGGCCATCCCCGCGCTGCTGGCGCTGTCGGCCATCCACCAGCACCTGGTGCGCGAGGGCCTGCGCACCACGGCCGGCCTGGTCGTGGAAACGGGCACGGCGCGCGAAGTGCACCACTTCGCCGTGCTGGCGGGCTACGGCGCCGAGGCCGTGCATCCCTACCTGGCCATGGAAACCCTGGCCGATATGCACAAGGAGCTGGGCGGCGACCTGTCGGCCGACAAGGCCATCTACAACTACGTCAAGGCCATCGGCAAGGGCCTGTCCAAGATCATGTCCAAGATGGGCGTGTCCACCTACATGTCCTATTGCGGCGCCCAGCTGTTCGAGGTGATCGGCCTGAACAGCGACACCGTGGACAAGTACTTCACCGGCACGGCCAGCCGCGTCGAGGGTATCGGCGTCTTCGAGATCGCCGAGGAAACCATCCGCAACCACCGCGCGGCCTTCGGTGACGATCCCGTGCTGGAAACCATGCTGGACGCCGGCGGCGAATACGCCTGGCGCGCCCGTGGCGAAGAGCACATGTGGTCGCCCGACGCCATCGCCAAGCTGCAGCATTCCACGCGCTCCAACAACTGGAGCACGTACAAGGAATACGCCCAGCTGATCAACGACCAGAGCAAGCGCCACATGACGCTGCGCGGCCTGTTCGAGTTCAAGTTCGACCCGGCCAAGGCCATTGCGCTGGACCAGGTCGAATCGGCCAAGGAGATCGTCAAGCGCTTTGCCACGGGCGCCATGTCGCTGGGCTCGATCAGCACCGAGGCCCATGCCACGCTGGCCGTGGCCATGAACCGCATCGGCGGCAAGAGCAACACCGGCGAAGGCGGGGAAGATCCCCAGCGCTACCGCAACGAGCTCAAGGGCATCCCGATCAAGAAGGGCGAGACCCTGGGCTCCATCATTGGCGCCGACAAGGTCGAGGCCGACATCGAGCTGCAGGACGGCGACTCGCTGCGCTCCAGGATCAAGCAGGTGGCATCGGGCCGCTTCGGCGTCACGGCCGAGTACCTGTCGTCCTCGGACCAGGTGCAGATCAAGATGGCCCAGGGCGCCAAGCCCGGCGAAGGCGGCCAGCTGCCCGGCGGCAAGGTGTCCGACTACATCGGCAAGCTGCGCCACTCCGTGCCCGGCGTCGGCCTGATCTCGCCCCCGCCCCACCACGACATCTACTCCATCGAGGATCTGGCCCAGCTGATCCACGACCTGAAGAACGTGGCGCCGCACGCCGACATCTCGGTCAAGCTCGTGTCCGAAGTGGGCGTGGGCACCATCGCGGCCGGCGTGGCCAAGTGCAAGAGC
>NZ_JAELTK010000183.1:0-1940 GCF_016428765.1 Delftia sp. ASV31 | reverse complement strand
CCCCCCCCCCCCCCCCCCCCCCCCCCCCCCCCCCCCCCCCCCCCCCCCCCCCCCATTTTCAAGCAGAAGACGGCATACGCGATCAACGTCAGCGTCTCGTGGGCTCGGAGATGTGTATAAGAGACAGTTCAAAACCCAGTGTTGCCAAGTAGCCGCCTCTGGAATGGATTGGGCGGCTTTTTTGAAAAGGAGCTGACCAAGCGAGATGCCCAGGACGCACAGGACAGTAATGCTGGTGAGGATCGGAGTCATATCAGAGTTTTAAAAGGATGGTTCAGCGAGGATCACGACGGAAGTAGGGATCAATAGGTACGCCGTGCTGTATCAACGCGCGTGCAGCTTCGGGAAGCGCTGACCTAAGAAGCTCTGCCCCGTACCAAGTTATGATAGTGCCTGGAGGGCAGTTAAAGCTGATAGAAAGCTCGCCATCACCAGCTGGACGCAAGATGTCGTTGCCTTGGAATGCATAGGTATGAGGAGCGCCATCCAAATGAAGGGGTAGGAGTGGCTCAGGTGTGTACCAGCCGACGGGCTCATGCCCGTTGCTGAGTTGCATTTTTGCTCTACGGCAAGCGTGTGACATCTCTGGTGAGCTGATTGCGAAACGCAGCCGCCAGATGGCGTCCAACATATTTTGAGGAGCCAAAGAGGCAGCGTCCGGAATGCGAAGGGGAATAACAAGGGTGGCAGGACTGCTCTCCAGACGCCATTTTTCGGTCTGTAAAGGCGTGGCATTGATGGCTCGCATTGGGCCCATGGTATCCCGGTCCAGTACGATCTGAACGGGGCCTGGACGGTATGGATCCATACTTAACGTCTCATGACGCGCTGCATAACGTGTAATTGCGGGGGGTACGGCCGCTAGTAGTAAACCTATGAGAATTCTCTGGGATGTCCATTTGAGCCATTGAAAGGTGGCTCCTGTTTTTTCTGTGTAATGCTGCTTGATTGGCTTTTGAAGCAGTATGGCGATACTGACGCCACAGAGCAGCATTAACCAAGGTTCCAGAAAGAATAAGTTGTAACGCGTGTTGTAGAGTACCGGTGCCAGTTGAAGAACCATGCCAAGTACCAGTAGTGCCAAAAATAGCAAGACAACCAACTTCTCTCCATCTGCTCCTGCTGTTCCGGGTAGCTGTGGCATGGACCTCCCGGGGCTGCGCAGTGCTCTTGCCGACAAGGTTAAAGCGGCCAAGAGAATAGCCATCAATTCAAATGTCCTGAGAGTACGGAGTTTTGGTGCAATACGTAATTCGGGTGTGCTGTAAAATAACCAAGCTTTTAGCTTTCCAAAAAAGAATACTACATTATCATGTGGTGAAGTGTTTTTGAGAATATCAATTGCAACGCGCGCATTTATTTTATCTGCTGTTTTATTGAGCGGGTTTCCTTGAGTCTGGGGTGAGACTGTTGAAGGGGTGATTCCTGCATCGTACCTGAAGCCTGAATACAAAGGTTCCAAACCCATTTTGAAGGGGCTTAAGCCATAGTAGAGCCCTGAACCCGCACCAGTTCCAAGACCCCAAACACCAAAGTACATGCCATTTTTTACGGCAACAGCAGCCGGCAGCATTAGAGCTATCAGCAACGCTATACAAAATCTTCCATTAATTCGCTGGGAGAATTTGGCGATGACAGTACTTGGGTGGGGTACTTTTCGAGTGCAAAATATCGTGAATGCAAGCGCCAGTAGTAAGGCGCCTAATGTAAAAAATTGCAGAACAGGTCTCGATAACAGGGTAATAGTGAGGCCCATTGAAAAAAAGATCAATGTCGTACGAGGTCGCTGGTTTTTCAGTGTATATTCAATAATTGACGTGGTGCATAGCATTAAGCCGAATAAATATCTGTCTCTTATACACATCTGACGCTGCCGACGAAATGCGAACAGTGTAGATGTAGGGGGTGGGGGGGGGGGTGGGGGGGGGGGGGGGGGGGGG
>NZ_JAELTK010000182.1:0-1989 GCF_016428765.1 Delftia sp. ASV31 | reverse complement strand
GCCCGGCGCCTGGGCGCCATGCGCAACTGGCTGTGCGCCTCGCCCGCATGGATACAGGCCCAGGGTGGCAGCGCGGCCTGGCGCCACCCGGCACCGCTGGCCAGCATGCGCTGGCTGGGCCTGGCGCGCGAGGGCCAGGGCCAGGCCCTGCGTGCCGAGGCGCGCCACCCTGACACGGGCGAGACCTACAGCCTGCAGGTGCTGCCGCATGTGGCCAGCAACAACCAGCTGTCCATCCAGCAGATGTGCGAGGCCGGCCTGGGCCTGGCCCTGCTGGGCAGCATGGACGTGGCCGACACGGTGGCCGAAGGCCGCCTGGTGCGCCTGCTGCCCGACTGGGACTTCGGCGGCCTGGACATCTGGGCCGTCACCCCGCAGCGCCAGGCCCAGCCCGCCAAGGTTCGCCAGGCCATCGCTGCCTTGCAGGCCTATCTGGCCCGGTTGCCGGGCGTGGTCGATGCGCCGGCGCCGGCCTGAGGATCATGGACGGCGCACGAAAAAAAGCCCGCACGGGGCGGGCATGAAAACGAAGGAAGGACGCTCGCTCAGTCGAGGGCTGTCTTCTGGCCGTTCTTGAACACGCTCAGCGTGTACGAGGGGTTCTTCATCTCGCCGTTCTTCTCGAAGGCGATCTTCGAGGTCACGCCCGAGTAGTCGGCCTTTTGCAGGAAGGGAATGTAGACCTTGGGGTCCCAGGAGTTGGCGCGCTTCATGGCGTCGGCCAGCATCATGGTGGCGTCGTAGAAGTACGGGCTGTAGACCTGGAACTGGCCGGGGTACTTGGCGTCGTAGCGCTTTTTCCATTCCGTGCCGCCGGGCATCTTGGCCAGCGAGGCGCCGCCATCGGCGCAGATCACGTTGTCCAGCGGCTTGGCACCGGCCGCCACCTTGGCCAGCTCGGGCACGCACAGGCCATCGCCGCCGAAGTACTTGGCATCGTTCAGGCCCAGCTGGGCCATCTGGCGCAGCATGGGGCCGGCCTGGCCGTACATGCCGCCGTAGAAGATGCCCTCGGGCTTCTTGGCCTTGATGGAGGTCAGGATGGCCATGAAGTCCGTGGCCTTGTCGTTCGTGAACTCCGAGGCCACGACCTTCACGCCCAGCTTTTCCGCATCCTTCTTGAACACATTGGCCAGGCCCTGGCCGTAGGCCGTGCGGTCATCGATGATGGCCACGGTCTTGAGCTTGAGCGTTTCGGCCGCGTACTTGGCCAGCGCCGCGCCCAGGGCGTTGTCGTTGGCGATCACGCGGTAGGTGGTGTTCCAGCCGGGCTTGGTCAGGTCGGGGTTGGTGGCCGCGCCCGTGATCATGGGAATGCCGCAGTCCTGGAAGACCTTGGACGAGGGAATGGCCACGCCCGAGTTGAGGAAGGCCACGGCGCCGGCGACCTTGTCGTCGCACAGCTTCTGCGCGGCGGCCGTGCCCTGCTTGGGATCGGCCACATCGTCTTCGGCCACCAGCTGGAACTTGACCTTCTTGCCGGCGATCTCCATGCCCTTGGCATTGAGCTCGTCGATGGCCATGCGTACGCCGTTTTCGTTGTCCTTGCCGAAATTGGCCTGGGGTCCGGACACCGGGCCGATGTGGCCGATGCGGATCACCTGCTCCTGGGCCATGGCCACGCCACCCATGCCGGCCACGACGGCCGCAATACACAACTTCCGGGACATCTTCATCGCGCACTCCTCAGTTGAAACAGGCCGTCACGTTATTCCCGTCATCGCGGCTTGGCAATGCCGCGTGACGGGGCCGCGACACTCGGCACCAACTCAGTGTTTACGAGCATCCGTCCCCACCCAAAGCTGTGCTGGGTGGCGCGCCGCAACCGGCGACGCAGGCGACGCTTGCAACTCAGGCCGCGCGGGCCTGGCCCAGCGCCTGCACCTGGGCCAGCTGGTCCAGGGCCGCCAGGCAGGCATGGGCCACCTCCACGCCCTTCTTCACGAAGTGGGCGCGGAAGAACTCCACATGGTCGCCGTGCTCGTGGAA
>NZ_JAELTK010000181.1:0-1986 GCF_016428765.1 Delftia sp. ASV31 | reverse complement strand
CCCCCCCCCCCCCCCCCCCCCCCCCCCCCCCCCCCCCCCCCCCCCCCCCCCTTTTTAGATGTGTATAAGAGACAGGGCATGGCCTGGAAAACGTCGGTGAAATATCGGTCATCGGTGTTCGTGCGCACCGGAATGCGTGCCGCCACCCCAGCCTTCAGTTGCGAGGGATCCATGGCCCACTGTTTGCGCGTGTAGTTGAGAAAGAACTTCTCGTACAGATCGCGTCCCACGCTGTTGAGCACGACGTCTTCGCTGCTGCGTACTGGTTCGCGCGGCTCGCGTACGCGCTCGAAGAAGGAGGTCGCGCCTGCCTCGTCCAACTCAAGGCCATACAACTGGTTGAGTGTGTCGCGGTTGATGGGAAATGGATAGCTTTTACCATTCACCACGCCCACTACGCGATGCTCATAGGAACGCCATTCGGTAAAGCGCGAAAGATGGTTCCACACCCGCTCACTGTTAGTGTGGAAAATGTGCGGACCGTAGCGGTGCACCAGCACACCATCCGTATCCATCTCGTCGAAAGCATTGCCGGCGATGTGCGGGCGCTTGTCGATCAGGAGAACTCTATGCCCAACATCCGCCAACTCCCGCGCAACCGTGCTGCCTGCAAAGCCGGCGCCAACAATAAGAGTGATGTTATTTTTCATTTGATGCCCCAATACTCATGTCGTTTTCCCTTGATCCCCAGCAAGCCATCAAAAAATCCAGCAGAGAAGGCTCGCAATTGCGCAAGCTTGTTCGGCTCCTTAATCATTGCAACGATCAGGCGCACCAAAGACCCAGGAATGGTATGCGTGAAGAAACGCAAACCATAATGCGAACGCGCAACCAGTAAACGGTTGCGCGTATCGTAGTAACGTTTCCAGGGGGCCAAGGACAGGAACACCACATCACGCCCCATGACTCGAATATGCGAAGGTCGTGATTTTGGATGCTCTATGCGGCTTTGACCGGCGATGATGATGTCCGCTCCGGATTTCCGGGCACGTACGCAATATTCCACGTCATCGGCGGCAATGAAATAGCCTGCATCCGGCAGACCGATCCGCTCCACCAGACTCCGATGGATCAGAAACCCCAGAAATGGAAGCGACTGCACCCTGGCTCGGCTCGGCACTTCATCAGCCCTACCGATCTGACCCAGCGGCGGATCCAGCACAGTGGTTAGCCAAGAAGTATCCGAGTGGCTGACTGCTAATGAGCCATAGACATTACCCGGATCATCAGCCACAAGCATCAACTCTTCCAACGCGGTGGGATGCGGCTCCGCGTCATCGTCCATGATCCAGATCCATTCAGCCCCATGATCAATGGCATGTTTCAATCCAGCAGAAAACCCCCCGGCACCTCCTGTATTTTCGGGCAAAGCGAGCAACTCCACATTTCCCCGATTAAGCCAGCCTTCTTCAGCAAGCATTTCTTCAGTGCCGTCGGTAGAAGCATTGTCGACAATGAGAAGATGGGATATCTGAAGAGTCTGGCTGAGTTGGGCAAGCAGAGCCTGCCTTAGCAAGACTCTGCGATTAAAGGTCACTATAACTGAATACACCGCTCCGGGCGCGCATCTCATCAAGGCTCCCGTCTAATGAATTGGGAAAAACGAAAAGCAAGCTTATGAATTTGAGGAAATCCAAAAAAAATTGCCGGCAATAAATTCTCTCGCCAATAATTTGTCTTTATTGATATCTTCAGGTACTCCATGAAGTGAAACCTGCGCTCTTCCAGGGAGTCAAGAGAGAATTTAGCACACATGTATCTTTTTTTTGCAGCCAAAATGGCCGCCTCGTCTTTTGATTTTCCAAGGTCAAGCGATATCTGTGCTGCAACCTTATGATTTGCTCGTACACGATGTGACATTCTCGAAAAATGCCGCTCGAAATTCTCATTTGGAAGTTTTCTTGGCAACCAAACCGACACATTCCTTCGATATTGGACAAGAGCTGTCTCTTATACACATCTCCGAGCCCACGAGACGCTGACGTT
>NZ_JAELTK010000180.1:0-2065 GCF_016428765.1 Delftia sp. ASV31 | reverse complement strand
CGCCAGCACCGAGCGGTTGACGCCGCGCAGGATGGTGGTCGCCTGGCCTTCGTCGTCCAGGTAGCCGAATGCGGCGTCCGTGATGGCCAGCATGGGGTTGGGCAGGTTGGCCGGCGGCTTGAACTCGAAGGTGAAATCGGCGCTGGCCAGCATGGGTGCGACCTTTTCCATGCGCTCGATCTGCTTGACGCGGCTTTGCGCCTGCTTGGCCTTGGAGGCCTTGGCCTTGAAGCGGTCGATGAATTTTTGCAGGTGGGCGATCTTGTCCTGCTGGCGCTCGAACGAGGCCTGCTGCAGCAGGATCTGCTGGGCGCGCAGTTCCTCGAACTTGCTGTAGTTGCCGCCATAGCGCGTGACCTGCGCGTTTTCGATGTGCAGCGTGGTGTTGGTGATGGCGTCCAGGAATTCGCGGTCATGGCTGATCACGACCAGGGTGCCGGGGTAGCGCTTGAGCCAGGCTTCCAGCCAGACCAGGGCGTCCAGGTCCAAGTGGTTGGTGGGCTCGTCCAGCAGCAGCAGGTCGGAGGGGCACATCAGCGCGCGCGCCAGCTGCAGGCGCATGCGCCAGCCGCCGGAGAAGCTGTTGACGGGGTGCTCCAGCTCGGAGACCTTGAAGCCCAGGCCCAGGATCAGGGCCTGTGCGCGCG
This sequence comes from Delftia sp. ASV31, assembly GCF_016428765.1. Classification (NCBI taxonomy): domain Bacteria; kingdom Pseudomonadati; phylum Pseudomonadota; class Betaproteobacteria; order Burkholderiales; family Comamonadaceae; genus Delftia; species Delftia sp. ASV31. Next base: position 1,418 of record NZ_JAELTK010000180.1, on the reverse strand, counting down.
GCACGGCATCGTGCGCGCCGGCATCGGCCAGGTCCACGTGGGCATGGGCGATGGCCATGCCGTCCTCGCTGGCCTCGGCGGCCGCGAGCTGGGCATTGAGCTCGCTCAGGCGGGTGTCGCCGTCCAGCACGAACTGGGTGGCCGTCTCCGAGGTCTCTGGCATGTTCTGCGCGACCTGGCCCAGGCGCCATTGCGAAGGGATGGAGAACTCTCCACCGTCCTCGGCCAGGCTGCCGTTGAGCAGGGCGAACAGGCTGGACTTGCCGGCGCCATTGCGTCCGACAAGGCCGACTTTTTCACCGGGGTTGATGGAGACGGAGGTGCTGTCCAGCAGCACGCGGGTGCCGCGGCGCAGGGTAATGTTGCGAAGGCTGATCATGAATGGGCAGGATTATCCCAGCGATTGCGCCAGGGCAGGATTGCCGCCCGCCATGCCCGTGCCCGGCCACGGTGCAAAGCCCTGGTACCAGGCCCTAGATCGGCTGTATGCCCACGCGCTGCATCATGGACTGGGTGAACTGGATCTCGCGCTCGAAGCCCTTGGCATAGGCGTCGGCGCTGGTGATGGCGACCTTGCCGCCTTCCTGCTCCAGCAAGGCGATGACCCTGGGCTGCCTGAGCACTTCCTCCAGCGCCGTGCGCAGCCGCTGAACGATGGGCTCGGGCGTGGCGGCCGGCACGGACACACCGCCCCAGGACGTGAGGTTGACGTTGGGCACACCCAGCTCGGCCAGGGTCTGCACCTGGGGCAGCTTGGCGTTGCGCTGCGGGCCGGCAATGGCCAGCGGCACCAGCTTGCCCGCCAGCACCTGGGGATAGGCCACGGAAAACAGCGGGGCGCCGAAGGCCACCTGCTGGCCCAGCACGGCATTGACCAGTTCCGAGGCGCCCTTGTAGGGCACATGGTTGACCTGCAGGCCCATGCTGGAGGCCAGCATCTCCACGCCCAGGTGCGACGGCGTGCCCACGCCGCCCGAGGCATAGTCCAGCGCGCCGGGCCTGGCCTTGGCGCGAGCGGCCAGGTCGTCCAGCGTGCGCATGCCCGAGTCGGCATGCACGACGACCAGGATGTCCGAGCGCGACATGCCCAGCACATGGCGGAAGTCCTTGAACACGTCGTAGCCCGGGCTTTTGTACATGCGCATGGCGGCGGCCATGGGCGAGCCCGAGTACAGCAGGGTGTAGCCGTCCGCCGGCGCCTTGGCCACCTGGCGTGCTCCGATGTTGCCGCCCGCGCCTGCGCGGTTGTCTATCACCACGGGCTGGCCCAGCTGGGCCGACAGCGCCTCGGCCACGATGCGCGCGGCCGTGTCGGGGCTGGTGCCGGCCAGGTAGGGCACCACCCATTTGATGGGGCGCGTGGGCCAGGCGCTGTCATGTGTGGCGGCTGTGGCGGCTGTGGTGGCCCAGGGCAGGCC